>CP121459.1 GCA_029690005.1 Prescottella defluvii
AACTTATTCTCTCCGCCAAAGTCTCCTCTAGTGTCGTCTTGTAGATAGTATGTTGAAAGGATGTTTGCTAGGCTGTCTGGAACGTCTACTGCACCAAAGCGCTCATAGTACATTGTCAGTATGTCCATGCAAAACTCTTCTCTAACCTCAATTGGAACCTTTACTTTCATAATAACTCTATTCATTAACCTAATCAAAATCTTGCGGAAGTCGTTGCTTTTATCCGCCTCTACTAAACTCTCGTAGTATGATTTGTGAGGGGTTAATGAATTAGCCATTAGCAACCTCCTGAGCCATATTGATTGCTATTTCAGCGTAACGTTCCATTTGCTTTAAATCGTCCTCTCCATTGTTTATTACCAACAGGTCTTCTTTAATGAAGCCTACCTCAACGTCTCCGCTATTGTTTAAGTCAAGGTTTTCTCCAAGACTTTCTGCACGCTGTTTACGAATCAATCCGTCAGCGTCTATTTTAATAAGAATGAAACCAAACTTGTCCATAAGGACTTTCGCCTCGTTCTCGTAACGTACATCCGTTACCAGTATGGAGTTTCCTTCTCCCCAGCTTTTGTCAGCAGCTATTAGAAGGTGATTAATCAGGTGCTGGTTTCATCTATCGGAGGGAATGGATTAACCTTAGCAATACGCAACTGAACTAAGTAGCTAGCATAACATCGTATTGCTAAGGTTAATCAGGAAACACAATAGAATCCGAAC
>CP121460.1 GCA_029690005.1 Prescottella defluvii
GTTGCCGCTGTACGGTTTAATGTACCGCCTCGTTGCGCTGCTACTTTAATCCATTCGCCAAGGTCGTTCTGTACCTCGATTAATACTGCCGTACCACGAATGTAGCTAGATTTACATGCTTCCATTTAAAAGTCTCCTTTAATATTTAATAGGGGTCTATTGTAGAATCGATTACCTCGAAGTCTAAGAATAGATATGCTCGCTCGTTTTTGTAAGTGCCGTTGGCAGCCTCCGTATAACGAACGTGGTCTAACTCCTTCTTACCTATACAGAAACCCTCTTCTAGTTGAAGTGGTGAGTTTATTAATAAGTCTACAAGGAAGTCAGTTAGGTTCTTTACCTCAAAGGAGCTATCGTAATCGCTCCAGATATGAAGAGTAAGGTTGTGCATTTTACCGATAGCGTCTTTAGAAATCGTTCTACCAGAAGTCAGCTCCTCTCCAATCTTAATGAATGGATACTCAGGTTTCTTATTAACTCCGTCCCAGATATTAATACCCTGCGCTCTGATTTCCTTAACGATTGCTCTTTGTAAAGCTACGGAAGAACTCCTTGCTCTGAAAGGTGGTCTCTTGCTCATTTGTAATTCCTCCTAAACGTTAATTCTACGGAGCTGTTCAACAAGAATGTCTGAATACTCTTCTAAAGCGTCTGTAAAGTTTGGGAAAGCCATGTGTCTAGCCGTTCCAGTCTCTAGGAAAACAGCGTAACCTCTGTGTCCGTAAGGGTTTCCTGAAACGTCTGACTCTACAATCCCTGTAACGCTTTTACCCTTTCCTTCCACCTCCGTCTTAGAGTTGATTCCATCGTAATAAGTACCTGTGTCAATGTTTCCTCTACGAACGATGTTGAATCTTACCGCAGTGGCCATTTGACTTGAGTTCTTAGTGACAACATCCTAACCTCGTTAACAAAGTCTTTCTCAATGGCTGAGAAATCAACCTTTTTTGTAATCTCTGAGAACCCTGCCATACGACTCCACTCTCCTCGTCTCTCCGAATATCTCTGTACTCGACTTTATAAGAGATTGTCTGGTCTGTTCCAGTAGTGTTATCCCAGTAGACATTTAGAATCTCCCCTGTGGAGTGTCGTCTGACAGCGTCTACCCGAAGGTTCTTCAACTCGAATATCTTATGTTGTATCAAGTAGCGTTTCTCCCACTGTTGGTCTTGGTTCTGTAAAAGCTTTCCTTGAACTCTTAGGGAGCCTACGCTTACAGGAAGGTCTTTGACAACGACTGTTCCACGAGTCTTGTATGAGATTGTACCGTAGTCGTCGTCAGGGTCTTCCCAAGTATTGTATTGGATTAAATCCACAATGTCGTTGTAACGCATTTGTAAGCTCCTTTCTTATAGCATGAAGAATGCTTTGTTACGGTACTCTCCTTGCTGTTTTAACCAGCGGTTCAAAATGCTATACCAGTTTGCATAGATGTCGTCCTTATAGTCGTAACGAGTGATGTCCGTAGACTCTGTTTTAAGTCCTTCAGAGTTAAGCTGTGACATACGGCTTGCTGTAAGCTCATCGGCAATGTAGTCTAACTCCATCGGGAAGTCTGTAACTTCCTTTTAATGAATAAGCAGATATGCTGTCTAGCACGCTTCTTCAAAACCTTCAGAACGTTGTCTCGGATAGTGCTGTTACCGTAGCCTAGCATAAGCTTTAAGTCGGTGATGTCAATGGCTTCTGTTTCAGGCGGTAGGGTAACGTCTTCAAACGACTTGAACAACTCTGTGTTCTCAATTAGTTCCATTTAGCTTCCTCCTTAAAAGAAGACCAAGGCGATTCGCCTCAGCCTCCTTGGGATAGTATTTATTCTGCTGGTGCTTGAACAGTTACAACACAGTTAGCGGTTGCTCCAGAGCCATCTTTAGCTGTCGCTGTGATAGTTGTAGTACCTTCTGCTACGGCTGTTACTGTACCGTCTGCATAAGTAGCAAACTCAGGGTTGCTGTTAGTGATTGTTAACTCCTTGTTAGTAGCGTCTTCAGGTGCCACTGTGAAGGTTAGTGCTTTGCTTCCGTCAGAAGCTAGTGACATAGTCTTTTGAGAAGCTGTTACTGTAGCTACTAAACGTGGATTAGTCTTAGCTGTAACGGTAGTTGACTTAGCACTCTCAACGCCTTCCTCAACAGCTGTCACCTCAAACTTGTATGAAGTGTTTGGAGTAAGTCCTGTAATGGTTTTCGTAAGCTCTGCTACGCCTTCATGAACCTTTACTCCATCTTGGTAAATATTATAAGTCTTTGCCATTGCTTTTCCTCCTGTTGTGTGATAAAGTAAAAGAGGCTACGGAACATTTCCGCAACCTCTCGTTTAGCTTACTAGAGGCTTGCCCCTCCGTCTTCCCAAGTCAGAGTAACCGAGTCCTCAGTAACCCCGCTGGCTTGAAGATTCTTGGGGGCTGTTACTTTCCCGCAGCTACCTTGTTGATGAAGATTGCACGTTTAGCGTCTTTAACAAACGCTACGTAGTGTTGGTCAGCTGTGATGTTAGTTTGACGTTTCATACCTTCACGAACTTCCTCAACCATGTAATCACGTTTCATTAACAATGTTAATGCTCCACGTTTCAATACGAACGCTTCGCTATCACCAACTTTGTTAGAAACTACGATATTCATTCCGTAGATTTCACCTAAGTCGCCTTGATAACTGACACACCTTGTTGGATGTGAATAAAGTCTTTAGATTTCAAGATTGAAGCACGACGTTTTGGAGAGATGAATAAGTAAGTTTCTTCATCAAACTCTTCACCGAAAGCAACTTGAGCGTCGATTACCCATTCGTAGCTGTCTGTCATTTGAACGTCAGATGGAGTTAGTGCACGCATAGCAGCGAACAAGTCGTTGTCAATTTTACCTGCGATTGCCATAGCTAATTGACGAACAGTTTCATCGACTGGACGTACATAAGCGTTTAACACAGCTTCGTCAGTTAACGTAACTGATTTAGCAACCTTTTTAACAGTTGCTTTACGGTCTTCAGCAGTTAACTTAACTGATTGCAATTCTTGGCCTTCCGCTAAGTCTTCGGCTAAACCGATGAAGTTCCATTGAGGTAATGTTAAAGTATCGCCAGGGCGGCCTTGTAATGTACGGTCGATTTCAGCGAAAGGTGCTAACACTAAGTTGTCTAACATTTTTTGATGTAAGAACGCACCAATTACCTCGGGGTTAATTAAGTCTGCAATTTTAGTTACTTCATGTGCCATATTTAATAGTCTCCTCTATATGTTTATAGTTTATATGATTATCTGTTGTTATCCACGTTGAACCAACTGGCGATATTTGGCAGGGTTAGTTCGAGCTAGCTCTGTCGCTTCCTCAACAGTTAAATCCGTTAATCGTTCTACGTTTTTAGAACCGCCTAAGCCAGACATGTCGTCAGTGTTTGCGGGTGCTGCTTTAGCTGCGATTCCTGCAACCTTTTGGTCTACGATTCCTGAAACGATGTTTTGAATCTCAATGTCTAACTCTGAAACTTTGTGCTTAACGGCTTCGGGATTGTCTGATAAAACATACCCAGCTAATGAGGCAGGCAGACCAGCTTTTGCTAAAGCTTCTTGAGCCACACCGCGCATTTCAAGCATTTGCTTATCTTTTTGAATAGCTGCCATTTGAGCTTGCATTTGTTTTAATTGCTTTTGCTCAGGTGTTTCAGCAGGATTAACTCAGCTAACCGTTCTTGAACGATGTTCTCTAAGTTCTTTTCTTTCCAAGCGTTAATACCTTTAGAAACGCTTTGGTCAATCATAGGTGCTACTACGCCAAGACCTTCGTCTGTTTTAAGAAACTAGATACTGCGTCTTTTGTTAAGACGTGGGGCTGGATAGCTTGTGCTAATTCTGGATTAGCTTCGATAGCTCCAACGATAACCTCTGGTGTTAATTCAACTTGTTGTCCTTGACCTTGTTCTTCTGGATTCATAATATAAGATTCTCCTTCTGCCCTCCACAGTTCAATTAAGCCCTGTGCGTGCGTTTAGATTAGTTTTTGTAAAGTTCTTTTCCTCTTGAGCGCCCTTTAACATTACCGCTCTATAAGACGTTATGGAATAAGTATGCAAACACAGTGTGGATGTCTCGATAGCAAAGGCATGGTGGATAGGGTATATAGACCCTCATTACCAATACCTCCCTCAGATAGTGCTAGGCAATCTGCGCAAGTACCACTTTCGGTAAGCTCTGGACGAATGCACCATTTCCAAACTTCAATCTTATGCTGTTTAGAAGCTTCGATTACAGCGAGGTTTATAATGGCTGCCATTTGTGCTTCAATATGGCGGCGGAGTGTGTAGGACAATCTATCCCGAAGCTTTTGGATAGTGGTTACGATGTCCTCTGTAGATGGAACTGTTCCAACAGCGATTGATTCTATCTCTAGTAATAATTGCAAGAAGAGTTCTTCAAAGTAATCGTAAGCCTCTGCAATAGTCTGTTCGAGATAGCTGTTATCTGTCGCTGAAGGTATAGCCTTATTGGGAAGAAGCTGTCTCATGGTCTCTTCTAAGGTGTCTGACATGCTCTCTAAGAGCATTTCTCTGAACTCCTCTTGATAGTCTATCAATGTAGCTTGAAGCTTTCTGATAGCTTCATACTGCTTTACCTGAAGGATTGCAAAGGTATCCAACTTAGGGTCGGCTAGGTTTACTATAAGCTCATTAACAAAGCCATCAAGAAGGACAGTGAAGCTGTCAGTAAAGCGATGGTACTTGTGGTTCTGAGAAGTCATGAAAGCTACTAAGGCGTCTTCAATCTCTTCTTGACGTTTCTTCTTATCCTTCTTGCGTGCCATGTTTATTCCTCCTAGTCGGTTTTAGGTTTCTTTTGGATTGCCTTTTCCTGTTCCTTCGCAGCCACTGGGTCAGTAGTTGTGATGGTAGAGGTGTTAGCTGGATTCTTATCCAACTTGTTAGCTGCTGCTGTAGAGGCTCCTTGAACAGCGCTAGTCTGTTTGAAGTTCTGCAAGGCGATGTCAGCTCGTTTCTGACGTTGTTTGTCTGCTTTCTCAACCTCTTGGCGAGCGTCAGTAATCCATGGGAACTGATTAATGATAGTTTCGTCAGGAAGCATGTCACGAAGCTTAACGGCCATGTCTGCTAACTCAGCGTATGATTGAGGTAGGTTACGAACGAATACTGGAGTAACTTCATTAGGCTTCAAGTCTTTAGCTTTGTTCATAAACTCAAGGTAGCTACACACCAACTCGTAACGCTTAGCTAAGACTTTACGGAACTTAGATTCCTTAACAGCGGACTTGTTCTCTAATGGTTGTGTAGCTGCTTTCAAAGCTTGTCCTGAAGCTGCTGTGAAGTCTTTAGATACCAAGTCAGGCGTTTGCGATAGGCTAAAGATGTCTAGCTTAGCTCGGTTCTTGATGTTTTCGATATGCTTGTCGTTAACATCCTTAGTAATGAATTTAACCATGCCAGCGTCGTCTGTTACGATTACACGGTCGTTCTTCATGTTACTAATAGAGTCGCCGTCAGCGCTTAGGTCAAAGCCTTGCAGCCATAGATAAGCGTCATTCCAATAAGCGATGTCGTTAACGCTGTCTGATACAGCTAAGTTATAAGCGTCGATTAAAGATAGCTGAGCCTCGAAGTCCCCTAGGCGTTCTTCGTTAGCAATGATTTCTAGTACAGGGAATTTCTGAAGCAAGTTAGGATGTACTTCATAATCCTTAATCTCAAGCTCTTCTGGAATCTCCTTGTATACTTCTCTCATCGTCTGTCGAGAATTTATAAATTAGGTCTTCTGTGTAGATTTCATAAGTTCTGATTTGATGGCCTGTGATGTCACTAATTACAGTGTTGTAATAGATAGCTGCAATAGGCTCTTCGTCTAAGTCTGCTGAATAAGCGATTAGACAGTTCATTGGTGACACAGCTTTAAAGCGATGTTTCTTGTCACGGTCAATCCAGTGGATTTCAAAACAGTGTCCAAAGATTCCTGAAAGCTTAACTTCCTCTGAGTTAACGTCTGTAACATAGTTCTCTTTAAAGACGGGTTGCATTGCTTTGATAGTCTTCTCGTCGCCAGATTCTGTGATAGGCTCACCTGCTAAGTAAGCAGTGGAAGTGTCTACCAATAGTTTAGGGAAGTTATGAACGATTTTTGAGTTAGGTTTATTAGTGTCGTCAAATGTACGTGATTGGATAGCAATGTGATTGCCTTTATAATAGTCATATAAAACTCCATAAGCGCTAGAAGAGCGAGAGTGCATTTCAGCTAGTGAGATAAGCTCTCGAATATCGTAGTTTCGTCTAATGAAGTGTTTACGGCGGATGTTAGTAGTGATAATGTCGCCAGCATTAATTTGTCCGTTAGGGATTGCCATATTGAATCCTCCTTAGTTTTAGCTGATAATTGTACCCAAGAGGGTACTAAGGCGTCTTAAAGCCCTAGCACCGACTTGTTGATTGTTCTAATCTTGTTACGTGGAATGAGGTCGTTAACTGCATATCTCAAGGCGTCCATACAGTGGTCGAATCCATTTTGCTTAGGAACGTTCTCGTAATCGTCCGAGCCTTTAGAAGGTTTCCATTCGTAGTTCTCAAGCTCTTTAATAGTGTTCTGACAGCGTGGATGAACATAGATGGTATATCCTTGTAGATACTGGATTCCATGAAGGACTGTGTTACGACCTTTCTTAACAGGCTTAATCTTGCGTGCGCCTAGGCGTTTAATCTGCTCGATGGTTTCAAGGTTAGCAGAGTCAGCATAGATAAGCTGGTGGGTAAGCTTCTTACGTTTAATAACATCAAATATCTCAGGAGCTATCATACCAGTTTTAACAAACTCGTCGAACACGTAGATTACTCTATCAGCCTCTGATACCAGTGTTGATAGGATTACAGTAGGGTCATTAGAGACGAATATACCCTCGGTTTCCCGATATTTAATAGGGTCTAGACTATATCATACTCTTAGCGTTACCTAAGAGCCTTCGCACTACGGAAGCTTATCTCAAAACTTCCTCTTACTCAGTTCTTACTCATGTCCTCTCGACAAGTGCTACCTGAGAATTTAGTCGTTGCACCTTCCCAAAGGGGCTTGGCACAGGATTATCATGGCTTTTGAAAAGGCGTTAGATTTTCCCTGTTAGCAGAATGCTTTAAAATCATTCCACACCGCTTTATTAAGCGTTCACGAAGTTTAATCGAAGCTATTACTAGCTAAGTGGTCTACATACTTAAACCAAAGTCTAATCCAAAGCGTGGCTCATAGCCTTGCTTAACTAATTGGTTAGGCTTGAACTCAGAGTCTATCTTCCAGTTCGTATAGATACGTTTACCAAGGCTGGCGAACTTACCTAGTGCATAGATTTCGTAATAGACTGGGTTAGTGTTCTTCAAGTCTTGTAGATGGTCAAGGTAAGCTTTAGGAAGGAATCGATTATCCTTGTAGGTTGTACAGACTACCTTAGAGCCTTTAGGTCGCTTAGTAGCAGGGTTATGGAAGTATTGGTAAACCCAGTTGTCCTTAGAGGCAGGGTTATACATTACAAACACTTGTTGATGTCTTGCTGTGGGATGGCGGAGACGTGTTTGAAGTTGGTCATAATCCTCTCGTGTAAACTCTGTAGCTTCCTCCATTATGATGTCTGTAAGACCTTGGATGGACTTTATTCGCTCAGGGTCTTCTAAACCTTTGAAGATATACTCTGTTTTGTTAGGCAGCTTGATTGTCATATAAGAAGCCTTTACTTCACAGAAGTCTAGGAGATTCCATTCCTCTAAACAGACTAGAAACTCTTGGAAGATGGAGTCACGAATAGTATTGTCTACCTTACGCAAGACTAAGAACTTACGGCGTTCTGACAAGCCTTTTAAGATAGCGTTTTGAACAACGAACTTAGACTTACCTGAACCAGCGCCTCCATAGAAGACCATTGTACGGTGCTGTCCGTCAGGCTGATTATACATGTATGGTAAGTAAGCTTCGTTAAAGGTTTGTTTAGTTACGGTAAGCTTTATTGGTTCTGACATTTTGTGTCCTCCTTAATATTATGTAAAGGCCTCAAGGAAACTCCCTGAGAGGCCTGTCCGAAGGTTATTCTGATGGAGTTTTTGACAACTCGTAGAATCCCATTGCAGATAGCCCTGCGACTAACCCACTAATAGCACCTACGTATAAGGTTACCCCAAGCAACGGTGACATAACTAGTCCGAAGACCATCCCAATGCCTAAAGCAACTAATGGTAAATACTTAGGAGCAACCACTTCCATTGATTTAACAAGGTTAACCAAAGCTGTGGTAACGCCTCCTAATACAATTGCGATAGAAATTACTAATTCCATTTATACACCTCCTTTCAATTAGCTTAGTACAGCCGTTAAAATGGTAGTGATGATTGAGCCTAGCCCAGCAACAATAGCAGCAGCGATTCCCCAGACTTGTTTCTGAGTGAATGCACGGCTTTCGTTACGACTACGCTCACCGTCAGTTAACAGTTTTAACATCTCGTCAGACTCGGCCTTTTGATGTCGCCGATAAGAACGTCAGAACGCTCAGTGTTTTTAATCAATAAGTCACGAACACTTGTCATGTCTGAAGTCATTCTAGCTAAGTCTGTTTGAATAGCAGCTATCTGGTTGGCGTGAGTGTTAACGTCTTTGATTAAGTCGTTGACGATAACCTCTAAGTTACGTTCATCAACTGGCATTATAATCCCCTTCCTAATACCCAGAAAGGAAGTCATAACTTACGTCATTGTCTTCTTCCTCAACCTCGGTAAAATCTCCGTCAATATAGTCTTCTTGTTCTTCAACCTCTTCAGCTTCTTTTGGAACGTCGTCAGTAATATCCACAACGATGTTTAGAGATTGTTCTACTCTAACGTCAGGAGCCATTAGTTCATGGAATTTAGCCAAGCTATTTAATGCGCTTAATTGAACGCTTGTGTCAATAGGTTTCTCTACTACGTCTCCTTTTACAGTAACCGTGTAATCAGAGCTATTCCGTAAAGCAATGTTAGTTAGTTCCTCTAGCACTTGTGTAGGACTCATAATAGCTGCGTCAGCATTTTCTGAAACTAACCATTGCAGATAAGCCTTGACATCTGGGCGTTTTAACACACGATAACCAGAGCTTTCATTATATCCTACAGAACGGCAGCTTTCAGCGATGTTCATAGTCTGCATATAATGTCTCGCAAAGCGTTTCATTTTAGGTTTTAATGTAGTTAAGTCAACTCCCTCGTATTCGTCAGGCTCTTTGGAAGTTGTTAAATACTTTCTTTGACGTTCTGCTAACTCTCTGTTTCCAATTCTTACCATAAGTGCTTCCTCCTTTCTGGAGTAATTAATAATAGGCTTCTATGAGCCTCTTAGATTAGACCTTATATACAGCTTTTTGTCACACTTTTAAAATTTATGTCGAAAAGCGCTTGACATTTTAATAAACCTGTGTTATAGTTATTTGTGTAGAAGAGAAGCAGGTGCGAGAACCTACTTTAAAAGCCACAGGAAGCTCATAGAGAGCTTTTAGATAGCTTCTAGGGTAATTATCCCGAACACATTAAAACGCCTCAGAGAGGCTTATAAGGAGGAATAACAATGAGAGCAATTATGATGTACTCAGTAAAGAGTTACCAACAGTATCTTGAGAAGCTTGGAACAGTCCGTAAGGCAGCCGCTGATTTTGAACTTAACAACAGCTTTTCAAAAGAGGCTCACGAGTTAATTGCTAAGCGGTATGCAGAAGACATCGAGAAGCTTTCCATGAAGGTTCAAGAATACCATGAGCTTATCGAAAACATTGTAGCTGACGAAGCAGAAGAAGATGAAAAGCAGCTTGTAGAATACCTAAGCGCACTACGTAAGCCTAAAGAGGTTGTAGAGGCAGTTAAAGAAGATGGAGGAAACGTTTAATGGAATTTGATAGCAAGCAGTATGCAAAGTATACTGAAAGCGACTTAGTGAAGCTCTCTGAACGTGTAGTAGAGCTTATGGAAATCTTAAAACTAGGCTCTGAAAACATTAGCAACTACGAGTTAGAGCATTCCGTAGAACAGGCTGAGGAAGCTACTGAAGAGCTTTTAGAAGGCTTACGAATCTTGGCTGAGCATTACGAGTTGTTTAATGAAGCTTGTCAGGAAGAAGATAAGAAATGGGAGGAGAATGTTTAATGAATATTGCAAGCATTGATAGAGGTATTTACACAACAGTTGAAGTTGAAGCAGGTTCTTCATTAATAACTATTGAAACTGGTAATATTTTAATTACATTTAATGGTTCAGAGACAGAACAGCTTATCCAAGCTTTACAGCAAGCCATTAAAGAGCTGCCTGAAGAGCCTAAGTATGTTGTGGTATTACCCAGCAATCTGACCGCAAGGATTGGGAATACTTTTACCTACACCCTTCAGGTACAATTCTCTACAGTGATTATCCATGGAACGTGTGTGACAGAGGAGCTATGACATTGAATGAAGTCAAAGCTGTTGGAAAGCATTATGAACCTTTTGCAATTCCTGTAGAAGAGTTTAAAGAAAATCATTCGGAGGAGTTTTAATATGAGCAAATTACCTTTTGAGAAAGATTTAAAAGAGGCTTTAAACAAGCCTACATTAACGCAGCGTGAAACAGCTTTAACAGCGCTTGTAGAAAAGCTTCAAAATGCCTTGGTGGATTACAATTGGGATAAGCTGATTGCTGAGCAAGGTGCTGTTCGGATTTATCGTGTTTCCCTATTAACCTTAGCAATACGTAACTGAACGAAGTAGGTTACATAAC
>CP121461.1 GCA_029690005.1 Prescottella defluvii
TCGCTCGTTGTTCAAAGTTTGAGTACAGCTTCGCTTCTGATAAGAAGGAGAAAAGAATCCGTACAGAAGACTTATATAAAGAATGCCCTATTAAATTGGACGTTCTCGAAGGAAATGGGTATACTCGTGACAGCATTGTTACCGATGATGAAGTAGCCAATGCAGAGCTTCGAGCAGACCTCATTAAAGCGATTGATAAAGCTGGATTAACGCCCGAAGAACGAATGGTGATTGAGCTTAATTTAATCCAAGATTACACAATGCGTGAGATTGAGGTAATGGATGGAATGCCTTCACGAAGCACTTTGAGTCGTTATTTAAAGAGTGCTCGTAAGAAGATAGTAAAACAAATTTAAAATACTTTCAAAAAGGGGCTTGACGAGGCCTCTTTTGTGTTATAGTGTATTCATAGATAAGAGGAAAACACTTTAGGAGGAAATTATAAATGCCAAGAACACACAATAAAATCAGCCGTAAGAAAGCAATCGAAACGTATTTAGAAGGAGAGAATCCACTAGCGATTATCTCAGAGACTATTGAAGAGCATACATGGACAGTTGGATTTAACGTAGAGGACGCTTCTTCTACAAGGAACGTAAAAGCAATCCATACGACACTTGTAAGAACCCTCGCTGCAAGATGTGTAAAAAGATTAAGGAACAGACTGAAAGAATCCCTGCTTACTCTTTAGGGAAGACTTTAGCTAAGCCTTTTGAAGAGCTTTCATTGGGGCACTTCGGAAAGCTTGCAGCAGCGGATGTATCAAAGGCTGATATGCCTAAGCTATTAAATGTTTCGATGAAGGAAATCAACGCTCATATCGAAAAGCTTGTTGAAGCTATGGGATTAGACGACGCCATCAACCTGCTAAAAGACTATGAGCTTTCAGATAGCATTGTACAAAAGCTTTTAGGAATTGGTGCCTACGACATGAGACTACACCGTCAACGTATGTTGGGAGCTCGTAAGCAACGCATTGCCGAAAGCAAGAAAGGTGAGTGGTCTTAATAATGGATAAGAATACTAAGTTAAAGTTAGCTGGATTATGGATTCTGCTAGGAGTTGTGCTACTGCTTGTGCTAGTAGATTGGTTACTTCCGCTAGCGATGTTGAAATGGTTATTATAGGAGGATTTTATATGAAGTTAAGAGACTTATTAAATGCAGCCGAATTTGATAGAATGATTGTATTAAAACTCGAATCAGGACATCTAGTTGGTAGGTTTGCAATGAACAACCATATAGAGTATACGAGAGAATGGGAGGGCATTGACCCTTACCTTGACAGGCAGGTTACACTTATTTCAACAACAACATCAAATGACCTATATATTGAGGTATGGTAAAGGAGGACTTTAAATGAATTTATTTAAAAGTATGTTATGGGCGATTATAACAATTACCATAATGCTTGTTTTTGTATTTTTAGTTGAACTTTTAATAGCTTACCTAAGTGGAATATGGGTATTTGTTATAGTACTTGCTATACTTTTTATAATCCTTACCCTAGCTTTTTATTCAGAAAGTATCTTATAAGGAGGACTTTAAATGAAACTTTTAGGAAGAATTGCATTCAGCATATTTACTGGATTGTTGGCAGTATTAGCAGTAGTTGTTTACTTATTAGTAATTTATGGATTATTGATTTTAACTAGTCCATTAGGAGACATTGGAGTGTTTGTTGCAGCAGGTATTGCAGTGTTCTTCATAGTCGCTTTATTCGCATTTTTAGAATTTAAATAAGGAGGAATTTAGATATGCTTATTAGAGTAAACGAATGGACAATTATGCTGAATACAAGGAATACATTGAGCTTTCTGAAGTGTATGGTGGGAAGATTTTACTAGAACTCTATATAGAAGAGGCTGAGACGGATAATTATATTAGAGTGAAAGAAGCTTTCTTAGATGAAGAGTCTGTTGACAAGCTCATCAAGGCATTACAAAGCTTTAAGAAAGGTGGCAATTAAATGGATTTAACTAACATATCACCAGAGGAATTGACAGCAATGATAGCAGCTTTAGATTACGTGTGGAACCACGACCTTGAGGAAAAGGCTATTGAAGAGTTCATGGAAAATGAATTTACCGAAGAAGGAGAAAACTTCCCAGAGATGTTCGATGAAAGGCACTTTGAAAAAGCACAGGGAACTCTTATCGACAAAGCATATGACGAATCTATCATAGTGGATAACCCTTACTTTGATGATTTTGACGACACTTATTCTTGTGGCTGCTGCATGTGCTGTGGGTGTACCTGTGACGACTACATGTGGGAAGATGATGGAAGCTTTGACGACGACGATTGGGGAGACGATAATTAATGGCTAATTACTACGTGCTTGAAAGACTTGACGACGGCTCTGGCAAACTCCATCAAGTAAAGCAGTATAAAAGCTTAGATAGCGCTATTAAATACGCTAAAGAGATGAGCACCTTTAAAAAGACTTTCCAAGTAGCTGGCCAGTATGATATGAAAAGGCTTGCCAATACTGGAAGACTTATTTAAAAACTGTGAGAGAGGCCTTGACAAAGGTCTCTTTTTATGTTATAGTAAATCCATAAGAAAGATTTAGGAGGAAATTATATGAAGATTTCAGTAGACTTACCTAACGAAGATAAAGCAAAGGCGGCTATTAAAAAAGTTAAGGGTAAGAAACCCTTATTAACAATTGAAGAAGCTTGGGCAAAAATCTTCTCAATGAAGAACTCCGCTAAGGATAAGGAGCGCCTTAAATTAGTTAAGGAATACCTAGAAGAAGGTAAGGTAAGCCGTGAGGAAGACAAGTTAAACAAGAACTTCTCAAAGGCCGAGGCTCTACGTATTTATCAAAAGGTTCAAGAAATGGAACGAGAAGCTAAGTTTGACGAAATCCGTAAGAAAGATTGGAAGAAATTCCCTATCATAAACAATATTGTAGAGCTTGCTAGTTGGATTGACAACGCTCTTGAATGTGATAATGAATACTTGGCGATGGACTTTGAGACAGTTGGTGACAGTGGCGGTACCGACATATATAGGGAAGAGATTTCAGGATTCTCTTTAACTTACCGATACAAAGGCGAAATCATTAATGGCTACGTGCCTATGCGACATCGTGAAGAAGATGGCTCTCCTAGTCCTTTAAATATCGCTAACGTGAAGTGGGCTGAGGAAGGTATTAAGAGAGTCTTTGAGTCAGATAAGGCAACTGTATGGCATAATGCAACCTTCGATATGGGGCTTGCTAAAGCTTCTTTAGGAATCGCTCCCAGAACGCCTGTCCATGATACCCTAATCTTAATGCACCTACTTGATGAAGACCTTCCAAGTTACCAGTTGAAAGTTTTAGCTACACGCTTCTTGAATATTCCGTCAGATACCTTTGAAGAAATGTTCGGAAAGAATGCAAAGTTCGCTGACATTGCTGTTGAGATTGCTCGTTACTATGCTGGTAAGGATACGTATGTGGGATTTCTTTTATTTGAATGGCAGTTGAACATTCTTAATAAGCCTTCATTCGCTAAGATTAAAAAGGTTTATGAACGGATTGAGCGACCTTGTATTATGGCCAGCTTTTGAAATGGAGTCGGAAGGCTTCCATATCAACATGGAAGAGGTTGAGGTACAGCGCAAGGAAAGCGAGGCAGAGTTAGAAGAGATTTCTGCACGCCTTCAAGCACGCTTTGGAGATGTTAACTTCAGCTCTCCATCACAGCTTTTAAAACTGCTTTACGTAGACAATGATTGGAGTAAGTATGTTACGCCTGACCATAAATCCATTCTAAAGGCAGTGTAGGTTATGACGAGCATGGAATAAGCAATAACAAACTGTTTGCATTAATGCCTAATGGAAGTGTTATCCTAGACCCTATTGTAAATGCTGAAGGAAAGGTTGTTCCTAAAAACGACCGAAACAAGTTACAAGCTAATGCTAAGGCTATGAAAAAGATTGCCAAGGCTGTTGATGAGGTTCAGGACATCCTTGATTATAAAGACTTGACAAAGCATTTGACAGCTTTCGTAAACAAGATTGACACCTTCATTGCGCCTGACGGAAAGCTTCATGGACAGTTTAATCAATTCGGTACTGTTACAGCCGTTTCAGCGCTTCTAACCCTAATTTACAGCAGCAACCTAAGAAAGCTCGTAAGATGTTCGAGGCTCCAGAAGGCTCATTAATCCTTGGAGCTGACTTCAGTTAACTGTTGGCTGAAGTAAAACCCATTGAATTGCTGGAAAGCTAAGGGAGAAATCCTATGCCAATCAGCAGCTAATCGTACAGTTACAGAAAGGAATTAAAATGCTTATAGAAGGAATTGAAAATAAGTATTACTCTGTGACAGAAGAAGGAAGAATATTTAATTCAGAAGGATTGGAAATGAAGCAGCATTTGACACATGATGGCTACGCTAGAGTGCCTCTTCAAAGAGGATTGCCTAGAAAGAAAATGTATAGAGTCCATCGGTTAGTGGCAGAGAACTTTATCTCTAATCCTGAAGATAAGCCTGTAGTGAACCATTTAAATGGAGTAAGAAATGATAATCGAAAATCTAATTTAGAGTGGGCAACCATTTCTGAAAATAACCAACACATGTATTTAACTAACAGAGGTAATAGAGCTAAAGAAGTATTTCAATATGACTTAGAAGGTAACCTCATTAAGCGTTTTGAAAGTCCTATTGACGCTGAAAAAGAAACTGGCGTAGCTCGCCAAAATATTAGTAAAGTTGGTAGAGGTTTACGAAATCACGCAGGAGGATTCTTCTGGACATACGCAAGTTCAGAGGCTATCGAAAAGCTTGGAGAGGTTTAATCGCCTCTTCAAGAACTTAGTAGAGTAGGCTCCAAGCGGAGTCGAAGCGGTGGGATAGCTTTTTAAGCTATATGATATAGTCCAATTACACAAGAAATTGTGGAAAGGGAGTAGCGACCCTCAAATTAAAGCAACAAGAACCTAGGCTACTAGCACATTCAAGTGGCTGTCAAGAACTTATTAACATCTACAAAAGGCCGTGACTTGTATTCTGAAATGGCTTCAGCAATCTTTAATAAGCCTATTGAGGAGTGTTTGGATGGCTCCATTTACCGTAAGAATACCAAGATGATTGTCCTTGCTATCATGTATGGAATGGGCGCCTACAGCCTTGCTGACATCCTTCGTATCGACGCTCAGGAAGCTCAGAAAATGATTGACGACTTCTTCGTTGTATATCCTGAAGTAGAAACTTGGATTGAAGGCAATAAGAAAACAGTTGTTAAGCAACGCTATGTTGAAACGCTGTTTGGAATGCGTCGCAGATTCAAGCATGAAAACTTTGACATCCTTAAAAAGAATTGGAACTCCTTAGATGAAAATGATAAGAAGCTCCGCTCAGCAGCAGCAAGAGCCTTGCGACAAGCTACTAACGCTTTAATCCAAGGCGGAGCGGCCTCTCAGACTAAGCTTGTAATGAATGCAGCTAGAATCCGTTTGAAAGAGTTGTCAGAGGCTCGTGGAGAACCTAACTCATTTGGAATCCTTGCCCAAATCCATGACGAGTGTCTCTTCAAAGTTCCTGAAGATGTTACACAGGAGGAAGTTAATGCAATTGAGGATGTTATGGTAAACACAGTTAAACTAGTGGTGCCTAGTAAGACTGATATTGAGATTGGTAAGAATTGGGGAAAAATGGTTTCAAGAAGGAGTGGTTTAAATAAACTTTGAAAAAGGGGTTGACAAACCTCTTTTTGTATGCTATTATTAATCCATAAAGAAGAGGGAGGAATCAACATGGTATTACAGGTAGGGGATAAAGTAATTATTAAAGAGGATTTAAAATGGTACGAAAGTTTTGGTAAAGGAATTAATTTTGTTCCAGACATGAGTAAGTACCTAGGCAAGGAAGCTAAAGTAGTCAAGGTTGCTTCCTATGATGGATTAGAGGTTAACCTAGACATTGACAACGAGAGTTTTGTGTGGCATGAGGAAATGTTTACCAAGGATGATGATAAGCCTTCAGAATTAACTTTAGGAATGCTTTTAAGTAAGCTAACTGAAGACATTAGCGTAAACATTGATTTAAGTTTTGAATATGAGGCTACTAGAATCGTGACTGAAAACTATTATTCGTGGCAGCTAGAGCCTTATTATAATCGAGTTGTTAAATGGTTTGCACCAGACTTTGATAGTGGAGAGTTAGCAATACTTTTGGAAGGAGAGTTTTTAATATGAAGCTTAAAGTAGGAGATAAAGTAACTGTTAGGAAAGACTTGAAAACAGGCCGATATGGCGCTGATGTAGTTGTTCGAAAAATGCTTAATCTTAAAGGAGTTACAACTAGTATTAAAAAAATCCATTCTAATGGTGCCATAGAAATAGTCGGAAGCTCATGGTACTGGACTCCTGAAATGTTTGAGGAAACGACTCCTGAAATGTTTGAGGAAACTTCTACTGAAATCACTTTAGAAATCGGTTATCGATTCCTAACAGACACGCATGTCAGAACATCATCTCAGACAGTTACCAACGATGATTACGCTTATGAGAATGCATGTGAACAGTTTTTGGAAGAATATATGAAGGATTACGATTACGTAGAAGGCGTTGACATCTGCTTCGTAAGGGAAGCCTTCGACAATGCCTAAGAAATACTATGGTGAAGTGTTAGGAAAGTTCTTTCGAGGCCTCTCTATTCGTTTTAATAGTAGCTGCCACAATCCTTTGTTCCCTGTTGCTTATTTACATGGTTGGTAACGGCATCTACTTAGTCTTTGGGAAAGCTACTCTAATAGCTGTTATATTCATTGCCTTAATTGTTCCACCAACTTGGACAATACTTTACCTAAAGGCTAGAGAAAACTTTCGTAAAGACGCTATCAGAGTCCGTCAGGAAAGCTTTGAAGAGCAACAAGAAAGTGCTTATAATATTAAGGTTAAGTACATGCTTCCTGAAGACATTATCGATCAGGCTTCAACAATCTGTGGAATAGACCTTCGTGACGTTGCTGTAAAAACTAAAGGAGAGAAGCAAAAAGCTCTCTTAGATGCTTTGGCGAAGAATGCAAGGTTTGACAGAAGCTTTTCCACAAGTTATGAGAGCGAACATTGGGCAGGCGGAATGCTGCCTTATTATGACGTGTGGGAAATCCCAGAAGAAAGCGAAATACTTAAGCCTTATGATGCTGAAGCTTTCCTAAAGGATGCGGATTATGTTATTCGTAACTATGATTACTCAAGACTTTAATATAAGTTAATAAAACCTATTGACAAATAGTTGATAAGGTGTTAATATAGGATTATAGAAATTATCAAGGAGGAAGTTTATATGAAAAGCATTTATGAACAATTCAAAGAAGGCACTTTACAGGCTGGGCAACGAGTTACTTTCACAGGAACAGTTGAAGAGATTGACAACTCAGATGATTTATTTCCAGTGTTAGTAAACATTGAAGGGAACGGAAAAATGTGGCTTAGAGAAGGAACTATTAAGTATATGGAACCAGCTCCCGAGAAGCTTCATGAAGTAAGTATCGGAGACCACCTAGAGGCTGTAGTAATCACTCAAGAAGTTACTAAGGAGCCGAGCAATGGCAATTTACTTTAGTATCAAGGTTTGGGAGCCTGTTCCAGAAGAGTACTGGAACCCTGATGAATATTATCTTCCCAACGACGTATATTTTAAAACCAAACGATGAATATTTACCTGACGTGTTGGAAGACCTCTTAGACGATGGATGTGACATCGTTTCTGTAGAAATGTGTTCAACACTTCATAATGAAAGGATTGACCTACCATGGCAAGATTACGTAAAAAGAAGTCTTTAAAGAATGACCCAATGGCTTACTTGGATTATATTGTGGAGCATATGGAATACGACGAAATTGCAGGCGTTTATGTTGTAAAACCTTCTCCAAAGCCTAAGAAACAGCTTTACCTATTTGATTTTGACACGCCTCACGGATCCTACGAGGTTCGAGCATGGACTGTCAGTGTTGCTCAGGAACGTTTTTGGAAACTATTCAAGAAGGCTCATCCACAAACATATAAAAAGATATTAGGAGTAGGGTACACTAAGATACCTTTAGGAGAGCCCACTGAAGACTACTAAAACTATCGAGGAGGAAATCTAATATGATTAATTTAAATGGAACTGAAGTAGGGATTTTAAAATGTACTGGAAATAATTACAGATATAGTTGGTGGACTGTTGAAGGTATTTACCCAGTCTACTATAGAGAAGGACATGACGGATTCTACATTTTTGACAATGAAGGCGACAAATATACGGGCACGAGTATTCAAGATATTATTGACTCTCTCACAAAATCGGGAGTAACTCTTGAAGCAGTTTTGGAACAACCTTCTCCAGAGTCTGTTAAAACGGAAGGTTCCATGAAAGTTGTTTGTAAAGCTACTTCAGGCTAACTGGTGGACTGTGGGAAAGGTATATGAAGTTCATACTAGTAAACATCGTTTACACCTTGTGGACGACGAGGGAGACAACCGCTATCGGGAAGACCTTTCAGAAATCCTTGATAATACTAAGAATGACTACACTACTTTCGAATTAGTTGAAGAAAGCTGTCCAAAAATGTTGAGTACAATTGCTCAAGTAAAAGCCAAGATTAAAGCTGCTCAAGAAGTCGCGAATAAAGCTTACGAGGAAATTGGACGTTTAGAGGCTGATTTAGAAGTATTAGAGAAATACGTATAGGAGGAAGCTTATGGCTAAGTATTATTTTACCATCATGGTAGGCAATCATGTAATGAATTTCATTGCTAAGTCAAATGGACTGTCAGAAGAATTTATTGACAGTGTTACTAAAGAGGTTGCAGAAGGCTTAGGAGAGGGCATTGAGCCTTCTCAAGTAGCTGTCCTGAACATTATCAAGTTAGAAGTAGAAGGACGTTTAGAAAGACTATAGGAGGAATTTAAATATGTTAACGAAAGATTTTATCAAGGCCGTAGAAGAGATTGGTTATGTTGTTAATACTGAATGGCCTTCATGCACTTTTCGTAGAGACTCCTGACGTTGTCCCTGACATCGTTGTAGCAATCGACAAGAAGAAATCTAAGCCTATCTCATGGCACGGAGGTACTGTAATTCCAGCTCCTGTCGCAGCCTCATTAGTTAAACTTGTAGAAGAATATGAAAATACTCCTTTAGAAGAGCGTGAAGAAGCCATTACCTCAAATACTTTACAAGATTACGAATTGGAAGAGCTTTGTGAAGCCATTGCTAAAAAGCTTTTAAAAGAGTATGACCCAAATGTTCAGGTTCTTATTTCACAAGAACGAATTTCATTTTATGAGCCTAAGTGGAGTACTCTTTCCGGATGGGCTTTTGAAAACTTATAGAAAAACTTTACGAAAGGGGCTTGACAATAGGCCTTTTCATGTTATTATAAGTACATAGAAAAGCACAGGAGGATATTATGAAAGACTTATTTAAATTTGCATGCACACTCATTCTGATGGCCACTGTAGTAGGTGGTTACGTAGCTATTCAATTAATTATTATAGCAGTTTGTGGAACGCTTTTACCAGCATGGCTATTCGCAATCGTTTTAGTATGGCTTGTATCAGTTAATTACAGAATCTTAATGAAAGGTGAAGTAGAAAAGTTATGAGTAATGATATTTACCAAAGCACTCAAGACATTTACTTGAAAGCTTTTTGGATTGAGATTGACAGACTTCGTAACAAGGCAGGCGTCACATGGACTTACCTGCAAGGTGGGGACACCCCTAGAGCGATCAATGGGACGGCTAATCCATCCATCAAAAAGACTTTACAGCTAATGGACAAGCTTGACGCAGACTTACTAGAGTTTCAGTTAAACGTTGATGAAACGTATCAAAGACTTTTGTCAGGAGGACTTTATTAATGAATATTTTAAACGGCTCAGAAATGTCTCGGTTAATTTACATGGTGGATTGTCAAATAGACACTGTAAAATCTAACCTAGCGTTTTATCAGCAGGATTCCAAAAGTGGTAGCCTAGGCCTTATCGAATCCATTACAAACGAGTTGACCGAACTTACTAGGATTAAGGCTCGTTTAGAAGTTATGTTAGAGCAATTCGAGAACTTGTATAGGAGGATATTTAAATGCTTATTAAAAAGGAAAAGAAAGCCTATTTCTTCACTCTTTTCGGAATGGGCTATCATCCAGTTGTGATAGGTGTAGACGCCTATTCGGACGCTGTGGCGATTGAGCGTTTCTACAAGCTTTGGAAAAAGCATTATCCTAAGCATTATAAAACACATAAAGAGTTCAATGTAGAAAAGTTTCCGATACTAGCTAAAAAAGACTATTAGGAGGTATTTTAAAATGATTCCTGAAGAGTGGATGGCCTATTAAAGGATATGAGGGACTCTATGAAGTTAGTAGTATAGGTAGAGTTAAAGTCTATGCAGGAGAGTCATCTACCCTAACGGCAACAGTAGAAGGGTACCTGAAAAAATATTAAAGCCAAGTAAAAGTAAGAAAGGATACCTAAGTGTATCTTTGTATAAAAATGGAAAATCTACTCGGAGTATAGTTCACAGATTAGTTGCAAATGCCTTTATAGAAAACCCAAAAGAAAAGCCCCAAGTTAACCATATTAACGAAATAAGGGATGATAATAGGGTGTCCAACTTAGAATGGGTAACTTCTAAGGAAAATAATAATCATGGAGGAAGGAATAGTAAACTGTCTAAAGCTAGAAGTAAATCAGTTGAAGGTAAATCTATTCTTAATGGTAACATAAAAATATACGAAAAAGTTAGGGATGTAGTAAAAGACGGATTCAACTATGGCCATGTAGCTTCATGCTGTCGAGGAGAGCTTTCCGCTCATAAAGGATTTACATGGAAATATATTTAAGGAGGTAATTATTATTATTCCAGAGGGAACATATTTGAAAGATTCATCAGGCCTTAACCACTACCTTATTGAAGGCCGATATCATTGGCGTTAAAACAGGTGTAAGAGGCTATCAGACAGTTGTATGGGACAAAGAGCTTGATAAAATGTATGAGCAAAACTTCCACGAGCAGTCTCTTATGAATGATGTCAAAATGTCTAAGAAAGAAATTGAAGAGTTTAACAAAAAGTATAAAGAATGGAGTTGGTCACACGATGTCTAAGTATTTTACGCAACTACGAATCCAAACCTTGCAGCAAACTATCCTAAAGGATGGACAAGCTTTTTCCATAATATTGTAGGCTATGACGAGCCTTTATCCGAAGATGTCCTAACGGCTTATCAGCTTAAAGAAATCACTGATTTAGGAGAGCTTCCTGAACACCATAAGAAAGTATTTGAAACACTTTCGGCAATTGAGTACAGCACTGTGGAGCAGGCTTTAAAAACATTTAAAACTAACTATGTGGAGGGAATTTAATATGAATTTTGAAGAACTAATTACACGGGTAGAAGAATGGTCAGCTAACAAAGGATTGGACAAAGCAGCTCCTGAGAAACAATTCTTAAAAGTTATTGAAGAGGTTGGCGAAGATAGCTGCTGCTATGGCTCGTAACAACCGTGAAGAGCTTGTAGATGGCGTTGGAGATACTTTTGTAACATTAATTATCCTTTGTCAACAGCTTGAAGTAAACCCTAGCACAGCTTTAGGAGTGGCTTATGAAGTTATTTCAGGTCGCACTGGTAGAATGGTTGATGGCGTATTTGTGAAAAGCGAGGACTTGTCAGGAGGCCGTTTTAATGGAATTTGATAAAGTTTATTATAGACGTAACCATGATGGTACCTTATTCCTAATTGTTAACAGGGCTGGAATAGCTTCATTACGAAAGGTTACAGGAATGTCGAAAGAAGTTTCCTTACGCTTTGAAAATTGCAAGTATGAGTGGCGTATTAATAAATACAACACACCTTTAGGATTAAGTATTTTGAAGAGATGGATGAAACCTTTTGGATTGAAATTCCTGAAGGCATGACAATAAACATGGTAAGACTTTCCTCAGCACCTCATGTAAGAATTTCAGATTGCTTCATTCCAATTAAATAAACAATACTAACAGCCTTTCCGAAGAGATTCACGGAGGGGCTGTTTTGTAGTTTTCAAAAAGGCAGGGGCGAAAATTTTAAAAAATTTTTTCCAAACTTCAAAAAATTTAAAAAATTTTTTCTTAAAAGTTTTTCCTAAAAGCGCTACTGGATTCCATTATTAGCGCTTATTTTACATATTTATTGAAATAGCGTGTAGCACAGGCGCATTCTGAGCGCATTTCGCACTGCTTTCTGCACAACTATCCACATATTTGTTGTGTGGCGCCTTATATATGCTGTTGCACATGCTTTGCTATGCCATTTATTAAACATTATTGATGGATGCTGTTACATAAGGCTGCACATATGCCTTTACTATAGCCTATTCCCTATGCTTTATAGATAGCTTTCCTATAGGTTATCCTAGGTTATATTACTATACCTTACTATACTACCTCCCCCCCCAGTTTCCACGAGAAGTGCCCTATAAGGGGCTTTTTAAGCATTTTACGCCTTTTTAAAGGCTTTTCTTGCTCTTTTTACAAGCCTTTTTGCACATTCTTTCTTAAAATCCATCGAAACACTTTTATAACAGCTTTTTCAGAGCGTTTTTAAAATTTTCTACTATATAAAGCGCCTTTTTTATGACAAAGCTGCAGAAAAGAATTGTAAAAAGTTGTAAAAAAGTTATTGACAGTCATTTTTGAAAGTGATATATTAAAGACGTAGCAACGAACTACAAAAATAAATTTAAGAAAGAGGTTTTAAAAATGGATTTTACAATTACAGAAGAAAAGTTATATAATGGTTTAAGCAATTTTGATTTTTGGTCTGGTGCTGTTGACAGTTGGCAGGCTATTGAAGAAGCAGGGCTTATTGAAGAAGCTGAACAAATGATTTTTGAAAGATTGGGAGAACAGATCGAAAGAACTTATTTAAATGACTATGTGTGGTTTGACTTGGTAGACGATTTGGAAAATGAGGGGCACGAGGTATACACAAATGACTAAGAAAACTATTGAAAAATTATACAAAAGTTATATGAGTACTTGTAAAGAGTTTAGGGCTGTTGTAACATTTACCCAATATGTAAAAGGAGAATACTAGAAAATGGTGTTAACAATGTTTGAAAAAGAGAGTTTGCAAAAGAAAATGCACAACTTAAAAGAGAGCTAGCCACTTTAAAGGCTAGCCAAAAACTAGGCGGAGGACTTGACGAAAAAGAATTACAAAAGGCATTAAATAGTTGCCAAAGGATTTTCAAAACTTTAAATAGGGGCAAAAGAAGCCTTGTTCTAAGTAAATCCGCCATGGTGGCTAGTGTGGAATATTCGGGAAGTGGTCGCTCAAAAACTTATAAAGATTGTTCCAGGACAGCAATAAGAGAAGCAGAAAAAAGCGCATGGGAGATTATGAGCCTAGAAAATGACTTTAGAAATATTCACCACTTTTTGAAACATGGTACAATGAAAGCGGAGGAAAAAGACAATGCTTAATATTATTATAACAGTAATTTCAACGGTGGTTATTTTAAAGGCGCTAGAAATGGCGTATAAAAAGCTTTCGAAAAGACTTGACAAGTCTATCAAGTTTTCAAGAAAGAAGGCTAAAAAGCGTTTTATTGTTGCACGTGTGACAGAGGAACAAGCTTACACACTAAGATTATTAAAAGCCATTTCAAAAGATAAGGAAGCTGTTTGCGAAGCTACAAACAAAGCTTTGCTAGAATATGGCTATGAGGAAGCGGGCGGGCATTCTTATGAGAAAGCTCGGGAAAAGTTTTCCTCATTGCCCGACGTAAAAAACGGCATACCAATCGACGAAATAGAAAGCGATGAAGAAGCGGACGTGCAACCTTTTTAGAAAAGTTTATTAAAATGCTTGCAATCCACTCGATGATTTGCTACTATAAATGTAGTTAGAAAGGAGGTAACAAGAAAATGAGCAAAGCTTTTTACATGGCACTAGGCGGATTGTTAACAAGCTTTTTCCTGGGGCATAACACGGCAGCGTATGCAATGGCTTGTGTCGTAGCGTTGACGATAGCCATCCAAACTCTATACAAAAAAGATTAATCAAAAGAGTTGACAACGGTTTTCATAAATGCTATTCTATAGACAGTTAAAAGAGAGGAAGTTATTAATATGAATAACAAAAAATTAATCGTATCATACCAACCAAGTTGGGACAATAAAGGTACCGTATACAAACAAACAGTTAAAGTTCCTAGTGAGTTGTTAACTACTATCAATACTAAACTAAATAAGGCTATAGAAGAAAAAGGACATCCTACTATTACAGACAATTTTAGTTATTTTTTCATTTCACCTTTAGAGGACGATAAAAACTATACAACAAACACAACTAGCAAAATAATCAAATATGAACTAGGGTTGTTAGGTGTTAACGTTAGTCGCTATCTATTAGATAGAAACACGATTGTAGAATTTTATTAAAGCCGATGAATGGAAAAACGGGCTATATTCTTACTATGAAAAACTTACAATATCAGAGTTAAATATATATAATGCTACTTTTTCGCACCTATAAAAAATTGTAAAAAGTTATTGACAAGCGTTTAAAAAAGTAGTAAGATAATCATATAAGATAACAAGTAACAAATACTCATTCGATAAGGTTATGGCGATCCTTTAAAAAAGCCTAAAATAAAATAACAGAAAAGGCGGTTTTTAACATGACAAAAGAAAGCAACGTATTTTTAGATGAAAAAGGACTTTTTGCAGCAATTATAGAGGCTTTGGAAAATGGTTTTTCAGAGTATTATTGCGACTTACATGGTGAAATTTTTAACTATGGCGTAAATGCTGATATTAAAGAATTAGAAGAATATGGTGTTTTTGATGCCATCGGAGAAATCCAAGAATATGAAAGTAATAACTTTGGTGAATTTTACACGGATTTAAGTAGCCCTAGTCAAGTTGCTAATATGCTTTACTATATTTTAGGAGATAAATTTTTAAATGAAACACTTGAGTTTAACCGCAGATTGGAAGAAGCTTCCGAAGCGTTAGGATTAGAAGAAGACCTTTGGAACGAGGAAGCCACCGAGGAAGTAAACAAAGCTATTGTCAAACGATTAAAGGAGGAATTTAAGAATGTTTATTGTTAAAATTTATAAAGAAAAATCAGACCGTCAGTTAAAACTTTTCCACACTTCCGAAGAAGCTGAAAACTATGTTTTGAGAAAGCTTAAAGGAACTGATAAGAAAACTATCGAAGTTTTTGAGTGGGATAGTATAGCGTTAGAATTAAGCTACTGGAATCGATCGACAAGGCAACAAGAAAGCTATATACTAGAATATTGAAAAAGTTTACGAAAGTATGCAGCCAAAGAAAATTAGGAATTTCTAATCAAACTATTATAAATTTCTCAATACAAAAACACTAGTTAGATGGTATTATTAATGCATAAGATAACAACAAACAATCAGGGAGGAATTGAAAAAATGAATTATGGAGAAATTTTAGAACAACTTGAGAGCGCCCAAAAAGATTTAATGATGATTGACGACTATTCGGAAGAAGTTTATCAAGGTATCGCAACAGCTATTCTGGAATTAGAATATTTAATCGAAGAATAAAAGCACTCAAGAAAGAGAGGAAGAAACGACATGGCAAAAACATTAGAAAGTAAATTAAACAGTAACGTGATTAAAGCAACAGTTGTGGATTGGATGAGTAACGAATTAGTATTTTTTGAGGGTAGTAATTGTGTATCAGAGGCTATAGAGTGGAAAGAAGAACAATCTGTTAATTATGCGAGTAATGACAACGGTCGTATCATTGATTTTGATAGTGAAGAATTTGAAGAACGTTATAACGGACAATCAGAGGACCTTTACATTTTCGGGTACAATAAAGAGGGCAAGCAAGTTGAGGTAGAATTCGGATAGGAGAAACGGAACAAAAAACTAAAAGTTTATAAAAAGGGATTGACAAACTCGATCCCCTAAGCGTTACAATAAAAGCATAGTAAAACACAAATAAAAATTACACGAAAGAGGTTTTAAACCATGACAAAACAATTTAAAAACATTATCGCAGCTCTTACAATCCTAGTAATCGCTTTGGCTATCACTTTAGGAATCGCAACATTTAAAGCAGTAAAAAACGCAAATGAAAAAGCTATTATTGCCGAACGTGTGGAAGCTTTGGAAAAGCAATCCGAAAATCAAGAATATGAAATTGCTGTGAAAGCAAATGTTATCGGCGCATATCTAATCAATCATGAGGAAGAAGCTACAAAAGAATATACAGAAGCATATAAAGCACACAAGCCAACGCTTCTTAAAAACTATAGAGAAGCACATAAATAATTTAAAAATATTTTTTACAACTTAATAAACAGGAACTAGAAAAGCTTTTGAGAAAACATCTTGAGGGCTTTTCTTTTGCTTTCTTAAAAGTAATAATCATAAAAGGCGCAATCTTAATTTATGGAATGCTTTTCTAATCCATCTAACCTAGGCATTTCTTACACCGTTTCTAAAGCTTTCTAACGTACAACCTCCCAACTTCTTTTCTGAAAGCTTATCATAATGCTTCTCTCACACACTCAAAAAGAAATATGCAACGTTATTCGATGGATCATTAGAAAGACTATTCTTAAATGCTATTATTAATCCATCAAAAAGGCAAGGAAAGAAACGGAAATGTGATAAACAATTCTTAAAAGCCTGTTATCCCTAGGGCTTTTTTAAGAGGAATGAGAGGGCGCCTAACAATATTATTCTAAAGCTTTTTCTAGGGCGTTGCGTTAGGTGTTTTTCTGAGCGGTATGTAAAGGGCGTGAGCAAGCGTAATCTCAAGGCGAATCTTGAAAGGCAAGTGGAAAGCTTTGTGATGGAATTGTTTTTATTAGAGCTTTTGAGAAGCCTTTGCGGAATGCTGTCACGGCGGGCATGGTGGAGAGGTGGTGAGTGAGGTTGTCCGATAGCTTTCACCAGAGGTTAACACTAAAGACCACACTCACAGGCTCACGACAGGCATTATAGAGGCGTGCGAATGGTATCCGAAAGCTATCCGAACAGCCTTAACAAGGCGCTAGTTTACATAATACACATTATCCAAAGTAGAAAGACCCTATCTCAATGCAATGTTAACAGCAAAGAGACAGAGTCAGAGTCGAGTCGCGTGTGTGAGCGTGTCGGACGGCGTGACGTGAGAGCGTCGCGAAGCACTCGCAAGGTGTCGCGAAGCGTGAGGAAGGCGCTGGGGCGCAGGCGTAGCCACGGCGGGCGGGGGACTTTGGGAAGGGCTGGGGGTAACTTTTCCGAGGGCGGGCGGGGCGCGCGACAGTCAGCCTCTGACAAGTTTTGGAAAATCCGACATTATAGCTTCCGGATTTATTTTTCCCCGAAAATCTCCTATAAGGCGTTCCGACAGCTGTTCCGACAAGCTTTCCGAGGCCATTCCGACAGCTATCCGAAAAGCATTCCATCAATAGACGTCCGAAAGCTTTCCTCCTACCTTTCCTGAAGGCTCTTCCTTACTTCCTTTTAAGAATAGATTCCACAAATAGAGAGGCGCCGCTTGTCGGCAGCCCTGAGAGGCTTCGCCTCTTTCTAGTGGAGTATTCACACAAGCGTTTATTAAGTTGTAGGATGGATTAGGAACCCTTTATTAAGAGGTAACCAAACCGTTAGCTAAACGAATTTTTCTCAACATCCTTTTAATACGTTCTAACATAGCTTTTAACACACCTTTCCTTTAGTTTCTTCTATTATAGCACAAAAAGACGCCTGTCAAGGCGCCTCGTACAATATTTACTTAGATGGGTTATCTTTAAAGCCTTCGTAAATGTCTTTTAGTGTGTCGTAGAAGACATATCTAATAATAAAGTAGATTCCAATCAGTCTTCCTACCACAATAGCAACGCTTAATCCGAAAAGCGCTGTAATAAGCGTGTAAATACCAATCCTGCTACCACTGAAATAAGTAAAATTAGTAAGGTGTTGCTAAATGCTTTAATATTCATATTACATTAACTCCTCTTTAGCTTTATCGTATAGTTTTAATAAGGCGTCTACATAATGCTTAACAGCAAACAGCACCCAAACTACTCCTAAGAACTGAAATACAGTAGCTGCTCCGAAAAGCAGTACGAAGAATCCGAAGCAGCATGCTAAAATCGCTCCGAAAAACACTCCAATACCTACTGTTAATGCGATTACTTGTCCCTTTGTTAAATATCCCATCTAAATGTCCTCCTTAATAATGCCTGCCATAATTCGTATGCGAGAGCCATACTCAATTGAGTAGAAGCTTAATGTAGCATAGGCTTTTCCTTCAACATTAAAGATTTCTTCAAGGCTCTCATACGCTTCACGAAGACTGTTTAAATCTGCTTCTTTAATCCAATAAGTGCTGTTTAACTCATTCAAAAGCTCATCTAAAGTAGCGCATTTATAGTATTTAGAAGTTCCTTCCTTAGTGTATTCGTACTTCTTTTTATAACGCTTTTCAAAAGCTTCGTTAGCCTGCTTCAATGATTTAGCCAATTGCTTAGCTAATGTGTCTCTTACATCAACGTTAATGGTAACTGTTGGATAAGGGCTTTTAGAAGGATTGCAGCCGTTTAATTCCGCCACGGCTTCTTCAAGCTCTTTCCGAAGGTAGCTGTTTTCTTCCTCAAGCTCCCATAAGCGTTCTCCACAAGCCTCTAAAGACTTATTGGACTTTTGTAAAGCTCATTTAGGTTGTTATAAGCACTTTCCACAAGTTGAAGGTCATTACGCATTTCAACACTTCCTTCAGAGGCTTTCTCAAGCTCTTCCTCAAGGCTTTCAATCTGCTCTTCTAATTGCTCATGTAAAAGCTCCATCGAAGAGATTTTTAAATCACGTTGTATTAGCTTCTCTTCATAGCTTTCTAGCTGCTCTGCCCAACGCTCTTCATCTTGCTCGTGCCGATAATCCATTGAAGTAAGCTGTTTACTAAGCTCTTCTAATCGCTCTTTATACCGCTTCTTGAGTAAGTTGGCGTCAGATAAACCTTCTTCAAGCGCTTTGATACGCCGTTTAAGCTCATTCTTATTGCTAAATAATAACATCTTATCAATCCTTTCTTAATACTCACTTAGTATATCATAAAAAGGCCTGTTGTCAAGTCTCTCCTAACACTTTTTAACCATCTAACCCAAAATCCTCCATACGGCAGAATCCATAACCGTTCTCCTGAGCGTAAATGCCTTCATGATATAGGTCACAAAGCTCTTGGATAACCCCTTTAGGTACTCCATACTTAGTGGCAGCTTTCTCCATGCGTGTAACCTCTTCTAAAACCTCTCCAGTAGCATTGTCAAAGACTAGGATACGCTTATTGTTATCGTAATAGTGTTTAAGGTTATCCTCATGTGTTAACCATTCCAAGTTATCTAGGTTGTTATTAAGCTTATTGCCATCCATATGGTTTACAGTAAGCTCTTCCCAACCCTCTATTGGATTGTAAGTGGAAAGCAGTACCCGATGGAGTCTTTTATTATTCCCATCGCCCAGTCCGATTTCCGCATATCCCCTATCATTTATAAAAGGCTTTAGAATCTTACCAGTTAGGTTATTAACGACCTTACCAGTCTTTGTGATGGAGTAGTTAGGAAACCCATTAACAACCTTCCAATCTCCCTCCAAATACTTTTTGATAGGCTTTTTAGAAGCTAGTGGAGAACCTTTCTCAAACTCTCTTCCAGTATAACTCCACACATGCCCTGCATACACCTTATTTTTAGCACAGGCGTTGCGAACGTTTGTTGAATCCTTTCCTAAATCCAGGCGCTGTTCGGATTCTATTGTGTTTCCCTATTAACCTTAGCAATACGTAACTGAACGAAGTAAGCACATAACACA
>CP121462.1 GCA_029690005.1 Prescottella defluvii
CAGCGCTGTTCGGATCATCGTGTTTCCCTATTAACCTTAGCAATACGCAACTGAACCAAGTAATACATCACCACATTGCTAAGGTTAAGAGAGGACAAAGGTTTCAACGCTTCAGCACCTCAAGTACGTTAGCGAAAGTATCCTTCCCACTCCTAGAAGTTCCGCATATAGCTAGTCTCAATTGCTGTCTCATGTGCTTTCCTCCTCAAGGTACTTAGAAGCCTCTGCCTCCACTACCATTGCCTCTTCTTTAGCTTTCTCAACTTCACCTAAAGGAACTAACACAAACTCTTTGTCAAGGTGTGTTAAGCAGATAGCTACAGCGTCAGAAATGTCGTCGATAACTAAGTCAATAGGCTCATTCCAATTAATGTATTTAGTAGTGCCCATTAAGACAGCTTCTTTCGTGGAGCGCCCATGTCCTCCCACAACCTTCTTAACAGTCGTAGGAGAGTATTCGTAAATCTTAGGGAATCCTTCATTAGCAGCTATCATGTCTAAAACTCCAGCAAACTTAATTAGAATATGCTGAGTTGCCAAGCGAGCGATTGTCTGCTCCTTAACAACATAGTCTGGACGATACGTTTCAAGAAGAATCTGAACAGCTTCAGCAAAGTCTTTCAATCGGCGCCCTACGTTATGCTTAGGGTTCGTGCTAATGATGTCTGTATGGATTAGAGTAAGGTATCCAGAAGGCTCTCTGTCAATTACTGCAACGCCTGTTGAAACGCTGCTTACATCAAAACTAATAAAGCGTATTTTAATCGCCTCCTAACATCATATCAGCCATATGTTCAGCGAATCTATGAAATGTTTCTGTATCGCCTAATTCAATCTCTTTAGTAGAGTAAATTACAATATCAGTTAAGTCAAAAGCCATTTGCAAGGCTGTGTTAACGTCCTTTAAAATTACATTAGATTCGCCTTCTTCACGTTGTAAATAAGTCGCGTCTAGCATTTCCTTAGAAAGTTCACTAATATGCATTGCCAGAGGCTTAGTACAATTATCACAACGGAATTTAATAAACACTCCATAGAACTTCTCTTGTAAATCAATTTCTGGAGTGCCATCATAAATGCTTTCGTTCATTACTTAACATCTCCTCTAATCTTCTTGATTTCTTCTAAGGCCTTCTGGTCAAACTTAGATACAGCTTTCTTCTCAAGCTCTTCTAACTCCTTATAAGTAAGGCTGTTTGCCAAGGCATATTTATAGTCGCTGAAAGTAAATCCACTAAGCTCTAACGGAGGAAGCGTTCCTGCATGAGCGTGTTCAATTGCTGTGAAGAAACGATTGCGGACGTCTTTCTTATCTTGTTCGGTAATATCTACACCGAATACTTGTAAGTCTGGATTCTTCGCATAGTCTTCTTCAGTCATTTCCCAAGACTTGTGAGCGCAGTTTACATAGACAATTAAATACATGTCTAAGTCTTTTAACATAGCATAGTTCTTAACCTGCCACACGTGTTTTGAGTTAGGCTGTCTCATAGAGAACTTGCTAGTAGCTGCTGGAGTAGTTTGTTTAGACTTGACCTCAAGGCTACCCATACTCTTCTCCAGTGGCTGGGTCAGTCCAAATCATAATGCCATCCATAGAGCCTCCTGTAATGAACTCCATACGGCCTGACTTATACTTCTTAAAGGTTGTTGAGAACTCCTCGAAGTGTGGGAAGCCTTCTTCAGTTCGTTCGAAACGGAAGTGGCACTCCTCTTTTGTGAAGCGTTGGTAATGTTTCTCCATCATTAAGACTTGTTCCTGAATCATGTCTCCAACAGCAGTCCCAATCATTTGCCAACGGCTTTGGTGAGCTTGGCACTTAGGAGGGTCTTTTCGGTCGCTTCCTTCAAGCTTATCAATAGCGAACAAAGTCTGTTCACGTAAGCATTTACCAGTTCCACTTGAACGGAATACTGGAACGTTTTCTGGGAAGTCTTCAAAAGGGTTTCTGTCAACTACTTTAAGATAGTCTCGCATAATTTGATGGTGGATGTCTGCGTCGTAGGTGAAGCCTGTTTCTCCCCACTTATTTAGTTGGCGTTCAAAGTCCTCTGCGATAGTGTCTACTAGAGTCTTTCCTGCCGCCTCGTTAATTGCCTTTAGTCCTTTAGCCATTTACAAATTCCTCCATAAACTCTTTTTCTAGCCTCTGGTGATAATAGTTTTTCCAGAAGCTTGTCCATTTTCTCAATCATAGAGAGGGTTTTAGATTCCTCTTCACGTAACCTTATAGAGTGGATAACATTATCTCTTTGAGTAATCCATTCAAGATTGGCTGCTCGATTATCCTTCTTATTGCCGTTGATGTGATTTACCACATTACATCCCAAAGGCAGCTTCGCAAAAGGTCTCTGCGACAATTCGATGGATTCTAGCATTATAATACTTGCCGTCAAGAGGTATTCTAACATGTAAATAGCCAGAGTCTTGGGGCTTTAATAACCTATTAGTCAACTTGTTTTTTACTAAACCTTCTGAACTAACCTCGTAAATGTCTGAGTGGATTCCCTTGAATACTAAAGGCTTCCAAAGTTCATTAGTTACGGTCATTGTTTAGCTCCTTCCTACCTGACTAGTATAACACAAAAAAGGGCTTTTGTCAAGCCCCTTTGAACACTATTGTTATTTATTACGCTCTTTCTCAAGCTTCAATAACTCTTCCTGAGCGTCTTCTAACATCTTCTGGTGGATTAGTAATTCCATCTTCAATGCGTCGGTATAGCCTAGAGAATATTCTCCTGTAGGCTTTCCGATACGCTCTATGCTTTCTCGAATAAGCTTAACAGAAGTCTTCTCATAGCGAATCTTTTCTTTAAGGTTGTTCATTTGTGATAAGTAATAGCTCATTGGCTTCCTCCTTATTAAAATTCGATTCCATCAAACACACTTCCTACTTCTTCTAATAATGATTCTTCTACATATCCAATTACTGGTAGGAAGATACCTTCGACACTTTCTCCTTCATGCCCCGAACGGCCTTTAACAATCTCCAAAGCAAATCTTCCATCACAGCTATCAAAAGCCAATACTACAGAAGCGTCTTCAAGTAACGCCATTGTCTTCTTAACATTGGAACGTTTTGGAATGTTTAGTTCACGCTCGTCTCCACCTTTTTCGTTGGAGTCTTCTTCCGCCTGTGTTACAGCAATAATTACAGACTTTGTACGGCCTGCAAGTCTTCTTAATGCTTTAGAAGTTTCTGCTGCGTCCCCGCCTGCTGTTTTAGAAGTATTCTTCTCATAATGCATATAGTACATTGGGTCTACTACAACAAAGTCTGCTCCTGTTTCTACTATATCTCGTTCGAGCTGGGCAACAGAGCGATTAACAAAGTCGTCATCGTCTACTGCTCTTAAAGTGAATGAACCTTCTATGAAATCATTTAAGTTGGTAACGAAGTCTACGAAATCTTGTTCTTCGTTTAAGTCTTCAAATGAAGCCTTTGTAATGTCTGAAATATTAAATCCTGCTAGATAATCAGAGCCATTGATACGGCTTTTCTTAACCTCTTTACGAGCTGATAAGAAGCTTACTGCTCTTGAAGTGAACTCATACTTAGGCATTTCTAAACAGTAATAAAGAACATTAGCTCCATTCATAGCTGCTTCCAATGCTTCTACTAGCATTACAGTAGATTTTCCTCGACCACTTCTACCAAAGATTGTATAAAGGTTTCCTGACTGGTAGCCTCCTCCAATAAGCTCTGTTAGAGATTTAAAGTGGCTGTTCCAGAACTTAACGGATTTACCTTCCTTGCGGTCGTAGAACTCTTGTAGGTACCATTCAGAGGCCTTCTCTAATCGGTGTCCATTGGCTCCGTTAACTAAGTTCTCTGCCTTAATTGTTTCTAAGGCGTGGATAGTCTGGTTAATGAAGTCTGTTGGGTCGTCCTTTTTAACTGAGTTTTCCCAGAACTCACCTAATTCAGCATTTATGAACGCTGCTGTAGCTACTTGTAAACGAGAGTTCTTTAAGCTTTTAGTAAGGCTTGCATAAGACTCTTCCGCAGAGCTTTGGAAGTCGAACTCAGGAACCTTTCTTAGAAGAGTTTGGTAAGCAGGTGCATTACCGTCATTTTCTCTACTATAGTTAATAATATAATTGTAAGCCTCTTTATGGATTGGAGATTGAAATAAATCCTCACTCACTCCATATCTATTCAAAGCTTGCACATCGTTTTCGATTATAACTTTTGATAATAACATCTCCGCTGAAACCGAAGCCATCCTAATCCCTCCTATATTCCTCTATGTGAATCGCCCTCGAAATGATACACGATAGTTCGTTCACGTACACGGTCTGCTAAGCGTTCATCAAACACTTGTTCCAAGTAGTCAATTGGATGGTTACTTGTAAAGATTGATGGCAGCTTGTTTACCATTCGTTTGTTAATGATATCATGAAGGTCTGCTCGGAAAGCTTCAGTAGCGCTTCGGTTACCTATTTCATCGAACACTACTAAAGGAGCTGACTCAGCTAGTTCCATCATTTCGTAATACTCTCGTGAAGTCTTTTCTGCAATATCTTTTGCGATTCCATTTCTAGTAAACTTATTGTAAAGCGTTTGAAAACTGTTTACGTCAAGGAAGTAGGCAGGCGGTTGTTTCATGTTTGTTTTACGGATTACCGAAGCTTGCCATGACATGAACATATACTCATTTAGGAGAGCAGCTGCTGTAGAAGTTTTCCCATTGCCCTTGTTCTCACTCCATAAGTATAGATTCTTGATTGGCCGTTCATCTTGGTTTACGTTACCGTCTTTAATGAAGTCTCTCTAAAGCTTCCCACATAGACTTCTAACTGCTTGTAGATTTGCTCTTGGGCAACTCTAGCAGGAGAGTTAAATAAGAAGTTGTCTGAATAGTCGTATGGAACTTTAGCAGCGCCGAACTTACCACCTGTCCCAGAGCCTCCACATAATTGAATATGTATATGTGAAAGAGTTGGATTTAGCTCTTTACCTGTCTTTCCTGTAACTAGTTTAAGCTTTTCCAAAAGGGTCTGTTTTCTCATTGGAATCCTCCTAAAAATTTCTACCTCACTATTGTAACACGTTTGTAACTATTTGTCAAGGCCTTTCACACTTTTATTTTTATGGGTGTGGTACCAATTTAACTGAACTATTCTGGCAGTGCTTACTCCAAGCTTTCTTGCCATTTCCTTGTTAGGGATTTTTCCATAGTTGTCTAATACGTATTGGCGCTCTTCTTCAGTCCATTTCTTATTGATACTTGATGGGTATTCTAACAGGCCTTGTTTACGCAATTCATAATACTTAGTTTTAACACTTTCAGGAGTCCTTCCTAAAAACTCTGCAACGCTTTTGATGGAGCCTTCTTCAGGGTTCTGGTAGAACCATTCTAAATAGTCAATATCTTCCTGTGTCCAAGGTTTTTTATAATTCTTCAATTTCATTTTAACATCTCCTTACTACTTATTTAAGATAGCATAAAAAGAGCCTTGTCAAGCCTCTTTCTAAAGTTTATATTACTGTACCCACCATAGTTTTCTTCTAAGCAGTTTTGGTTCGCTTATCTTACGGATTGGTGGAGCCTTTTTAAACTCTTGCCAATACTGGTTTAAGTCGTATCCATCAGGCATTTCGTAACGGAATAGTTTATGAGTCTTCCAAAAGGCTTGGTCAATCTCTTCTGCAGCTAAGTTTCCTTTAGTGTCGTTATCAGTGCCTATGATAATGTTGTCAAGACCGACTTTCTTAATGAGTTCTACTTGGTTTTCAATAAGGTTAGCAGCCCCTAATGAAATACCTACGAATCCCATCTCATATGCTGTCATAGCGTCTATCTCAGCCTCGCATATAACAACAGTTTTAGGAAGCTTTTCATAGATTGCATGATAGCCGAACAACATGCTTTTCAAATGATTGTTACCTGCCTCATAGAAGAAGTCTTTAGAGTCTGTCCGACGGTATTTCAAAGCTGTTGCTAATCCCATTCCATTAATATAGGGGAGACATACTTTATACTCGTCCTCAGAGGTTCTGTAAAGCTGCTGTGTCTCCTCTGAGATTCCTCTTCCTAATAGATATGGCGATGGATTATGAACAGGTATGTCAAAGATTGACTTCTCTTTCTTAACGCCTAGCTTAACAGATATTGAAGGAGCTTCATAAGGTTTTGTCCAAAACTCTTCCTTTAGCATTTCAAAAGCTGTTTCATAATCTGTTCCGTGAAGCTCTGCTACAAGCTGTATGAAGTTTCCTGAGTCACCAGTTCCCGAATCTCCGAAAGTACCTGCCCAGTCGTTATTATAGTTTACAAAGAACGATGGATGATTGTCGTCACGAAACGGTGAAGCAGCTATTAATCTGTCTTCCGTCCCACTTTGCATGTTCCCATTCAAAACGCTCTAGGTAAGACTGGATGTCCACATGTATTTTAATATCCTTTGTTAAGTGGATTGTATCAAGCATTCCAACAGCTCCTATCTAATTCGTTTCGCATAAATCTTCTTCTCGGCTTTATCCACAAAGGTAACCTCAAAAACTCTTGAGCCGAATTTCATTAAGGTAATTGTATCATCTTTTGGAGCGTCCGTCAAGAAGCTTCCTCCACAAAGTGATGGCTCGCTTTCTACGTGGTTTTCATAAATAACTGTGTACATGGTTTCCATTAGGCTTCCTCCTTATCAATTAGAATAATTCCTGTATAAGCGCTAATTGGTAAATGTTCTTCGTAAGTATATTCATTAGCTTTAAATACTACTTTATAGAAACTTTCCATACCACACATAGACAAATCAATGTACTCAATGATTTCACATGGCATTGAAGATTTCTCGCTTCTCCAGAAAAGCCATTCTTGAGTGTGATATAAAAGACTCCCTGTGGCATTGCTACGGATTGCTACATACTCTCCGCTCATTATAAATCCTCCTCATGCCCTCTAACTTCGTTGATAATAGCTTTTACTTCCTCTGGTGTCCCTACTGTAAGGTAATTTAAAAAGTAGTCAGAAGGCTTTGCTACATTTACTGAATAAGGTTTATTCTCATCGTACATGTGTCCGAATCCATTTAGAGAGTGGGTTACATGAACTTTCCAACCATTACTAAACACTTTGTTAAATACTACTTGAGTATCATTTAAGCCAACTTCATGGTAAAGGCCTTCTAACTGCTCCCTTAGACCATTGGTAACTTTTGCAATCTTATTCTGGTTTTCTATACGTTGATTATATGGAAGCTTATTTAAATCTAGGTATACATCAACCAAGTCTTCAATCCATTTTAAATTCACTTTATGCTTCCTCCTCTTCATACATATCCCAAGCGTCTCCATACCCTGACCAATTGTCTACTCCTACTGCTTCCAAAGCATTTAGAAATGCCTCTGCCTTCAACAGTCTTTCGTACTCGCTGTATGAAATTGTTACTAATTCTTCCATAAAAACCTCTCCTCTAACTCTTTGATGAATAAATCATAACACAGTATTAAAACTTTGTCAAGCTTTTCTGAACAAAAAGAACAGCCGTTCCACAGGCTGCTCTAATCGAAAGGAGGTAATGTCTTATGAAAGAGGTGTTTTAGAATAAGCTGATAAACAGCCAATGCCTTACGGACGGAATCGAACCGCCTCACATAACTTGTCCAATTAGGTCTGTCAGTACCTTGGCTAACGTTCCGTCGTTGACAACATTATGTATCCCAAATGTAAGGCTGTTGGTAGCCAACTCCAACTTCAGAAGACTTCACTAGGGAGCTACTCCTGACTTCTTGGCTAATTCGCTGTTGGTGACCTCCCTAAAGGCCATGGTTAACAGCGTATCGGTAATGTTCAACCTTTTGGCCGAGGCAGTTGGACGCCTCCCATGAATCACAAAATGCTCCGCTCCTAGTCGTTTAGCACGCTACGGAATAAGCTTTACAGTAAAGGATTATTGAGCGTTCCCTTTACCGACCTCTTCTTCACACCGTATAAAAGCACGTTACGTTTCGACTGTCACTTCTATACAGCCCTACTGAGGAATTATGTAAGGCGCCAGTAGAGGATTCGAACCTCTTTCCCAATCAGCCTCCGACAAGCGCTATAGGAAGACTGTTGTGCATTAACCTAAACTATGCTAACTGACTGGTTAGGAGCGTCCCGAGAGTCTGTGTTAATAGCTAGTTAACACTCGCTCGTGGAGACCCACCTTATGTACTAGCAGATAAGAAATCCATCTTACCTACTTATTGGAGCTATTTACGTTTAGCTTTGGCACGCATTTTAGCAAGGTGTTCCATTTTCTTCTTAGCAGCTTCCTGCTCAGCTTTCACAATGGCACGGTTCCATGCTTTCTCACTTTTCATCTTTTCAGTATTCATTCCACAAACCTCCATAATACTTATTTGAACACGTTGTGAAGGAGTCGAACCCTCTCTGATGGTTTTGGAGACCATTGTGCAGCCATTACACTTACAACGCATGAACGAGGCAGTCGTCACCGCCTCTGCTACGCCCTCTCATACCCTCAAGGGTAGGTACTCCTGCTATTATTTTTACTGCCTTTTACAGCAGCCCACAGGCGGGAGCAATCTGTAGCCCTAGACCGCTATAGCCGAGAAGCATCTCGAACTATGTTACGACAAACCGTAGTAGTGCCGCCTTACATATAATACTATAGCATATTTTAAAGCCTTTGTCAAGCGTTTTTGAACACTTTTTAAGCTTCTTTTATTTTAGCGAAGTTGAAACCCATTTGGATTAGCTTCTTGTTGCCGTGTTCATCTATGATAAAGGCATGGCGAGGCTTTGTGGTAAGCTGTACAACAGTGTATGTATTGCCGTTGATAACAGTACCTGCCCCGCAGAGTTGTCCTTGGAAAATAACTTCGTCCCCTATCTTAAACTTTGAGTAATCCATTAGTAGCCTTTAAAGAAGTAGTGCAAGTCGTGTTGGAATACCGACTCACGAGCTTCCCACTCAACGTTTTCTACGACTCCTGTGTCAATAGCTACTTGCAGGTCTTCTGGAACAGCTTCATATACCATAGTACCTTCCATTAAGGTGTCTGGGTTAAATACGGTTATAAAAGTCTTCACTGACTTAGCCTTTGCCATGCCATTATGAATAATTTCGTAAGCAGCATTCCATAATGTTTCTGATACTGCTTCATCATAGATATCTCTCTCAGGAAAGTCGTCTCGGTAAAATGTGTCTGAGAAGGTGATTGATAAAGGATGTGGGTACAACCCTTGCTTATCTATGGGCTCTGCAATTACTTTCGTAAAGAACTCTAATTTACGCATGGCTATTTGCCTCGTTTCTTCTTGGCCTTTTCAAAGTCGATTGCTTCTGCTTGTGCAACCTTTTCTTCGTAGGCTTCTTTGCGAGCTTTCTCAGCTGATTCTGCAAAGTTTTTGATAGAGTTGTTAATAGACTCCAACTGGTCTTCTGACAGCAAGTGTTTATACTTAGTTACAAGCACTTCTGAATCTGTGTATAATGAGTCTAGCAACATTTCGTCGCCCCAGTCTTCGCCATTGCTTTCAGCAGATTCCATCAAGCGGTTAAGAACGAACATATTCTCAGCGATTTTAGTAATCTTCTCTAAGCGTTCTTTACCTTGGAAGCCAGCTGATAGAGAGCCAATGAAAGTGTTTGTCATAACGACTGTCTGTAATAGGCGGAAGTAATCCTCTTCTGTAAACTTAATTGGATTCACTTTTGGTGTGTCTTTCTTCATGCTTTATGTCCTCCCTATAATAGGAGAGAGCCGAAGCCCCTCGTATAGTTTTTAGAAATCGATTCCCGAAGGGTCTACCATACCTGCTTCGTCAGCGCCTTGGCTAGGAGCTGGAGCAGCTGTAGGTAAGTTTGGTAAACGAGTTGTATCGAAACCAATTTTCTTCAAGTCTTCAATTTGGCGTTCAATAGTGCTTTCAAAGATTGCGTTCTCGAAATCTTCTTCAGGGACTGTAGCGCCTTCTGTAGCTTTGAACACTTCTAATTCTTCAGGCGTTAAGTCTTCGTCGTCTAAAGGAGTGAAAGTGTATCGGTTAGCCGCTTCGCAAGTAATCTCAAAGGCTTTCTTAGGGAATTTCTTAGCGTTAGTTTCTTTTGATAAGAAGTTCGTTAAGGCGTCAATGTTGGCATTGTCACGGCTAAGTTAGTTTCTAATAAGATTGGCTCACCAGCTGGGTAAGTGTTAGTTTTCTTAGTGCCTTGCGTGAAGTCTGCCAAAGGAATGATACCGAATAAGATAAGTGGTTTCGGAGTTAAGATACGAGCTGCTTTATAAGAGTCTTTATCAGCTTGTGAACCACGTTCGATTTCCCCTGATTCAACTTTAGCACGGTGGTCTGCTAACATGATTTCAGTTGCTTCATGATACAAGTCACGCACGTCTGTACGGCCTTCTGCATGGTATGATAAAGTAGGTAACACTTGCGGTTCAAATACTGATACCACTTGGTTTACGTGTAAGTTTTCCAAGATGTCTTCTGGAATGCGTGCACGAATGCTTTGTCCTTTTTTAAGGTAAGTCTTCTTAGATTGCTCACCAGAACCTTTTGATTGCGTTTGTGCTGCTTGTGCGATTGCTTCTAAACCTTTAGCCATAATTTAATTTCCTCCTAAGTTGTTTTCTTCATCTTTACTACTTTACTAGTATAGCATGTTTAATAGGAAAAGTCAAGCTGTTTTGAACATTTTATAAAGTTTATTGTTACAGTTTTGTTACAAAGATTACAACAACCTTACAATTACATACTCCATAAAAGTTCTTCTACAAAATCGCTTGACAAGATTACGGTATTTTGTTATACTGGTCTTAGGGGTCTTAAAGAGAGAAAGAGAAGTTTATTAAAGAGTTTCACAACCGACTTTAGGAGGTTGTAGCTGAAGTGTTAACGAAGCTGCTCTTGAACTTAAAGACCGTAAGGTCTTATGGTTTAATGATAGCTATAGCATATAGTATAGTAGAAAGGCGTTCGGAAGTTTCCTCACAGCCTAAAGGACTCCTTTCAGTCGCCTTTGAAACTGCCTTGTAAAAGTTGTGCAAAAGGTGTTGACAATCCGCCAACCATGTGTTATGATGGATTTATCAAAGATTTAAGGAGAGGTTTTATTATGGAAGTTTGGAAACCTGTTGTAGGTTTTGAGGAGTACTATGAGGTTAGTAATCTAGGAAGAATTAGAAGTTTGGATAGAGAAATATATTCAGAAAAAGGTTCATTCATGAGATTTTATAGAGGTAGAATTTTAAAGCTAACTGATAAAGGTAATGGGTATTTAGTAGTAAATTTAGGCAGAGGTAACAGAAGACATGTTCATAGAGTTGTTGCGGAAGCATTTTTACCTAATAATTTTAATTTACCTTATATTAACCATAAAGATGAAAACCCAAAAAACAACGAAGTGAGTAATTTAGAGTGGTGCACTGCTAAGTACAATTCTAATTATGGTACAGCTATTGAGCGACAATCTAAAAAGGTAAGTAAGCCTGTTAGGGCAACTAATATAAAATCTGGAGAAGTAATTGAGTTTGAATCAATGAAAGCTGCTCACAGAATGGGATTCGATGAATCAACTATAGCGCAATGCTGTAGAGGTGTTTACATTCAACATAAAGGATATGTGTGGGAATTTATTAAGGAGGACAATTAGAATGGCTTGGGTAAGAACTAAAGAGAATAAGCTTTATAAAGACGCTGAAGGAAATAAGGTCGACACAAAGGATTGGAAGAACATCCCTTTATCCATGTGGAATACTACGACTTTCATGGAGTATGTCGGACACCTTAACCAACAGAAGTATGGAAGAGTTCCCATCAACGCTTCCCTACAGACTTTACGAGCAATCATGAAGAAGGATATTGAACGCTTTGGTGCAGAAGCCTTGAAGATATTCTTGGAGATGGCTGTTGCAGACTACCGAGGAAACGCACAATACCCTACGCTTTCTTACAGTCAGGCTAGATTGCTCTATATGGAACGCTTCATGAGTGTAGCTATTGAGAAGGCTCAGCAGAAAGCTGTTGACGAAGCTACTCCACAAACTGAATATACCTTAGAGGAGGTTGTTGACCTATTTTAAACTACCGTAATGATAACTTCATAAAGCTAGATGTACCAAAAGTTTATCTAAGAGATACTGACGACTGTTCTAAGATAACCCTTGGAAGCAGCTTACCGAAAGACCCTTTCAATATCAATGTGAATGCTATTAAAGAAGCTTCCCATAAGCGTGCTGTGGAATCCATTAACAAGGAGAAGGTGGCCGAGGTTGTCTTAGACTTGGATAGGAGATTAAATTACCTTGATGACGAGGAGTCAGATATGGGTAAAGGCATGAGGATAGCTTATAGAATAGCTTTTGAAAAGCTTAAAGAATGCTTTGAGATGTAATATAAAAAGCCCTTTGGAGTAACCTTCCAAGGGGCTTTTCTTATAGGCTTATACTTTAACTTGAGGATATGCTAATTCCATCATTTTTAATCCAAAGTTATCATAGTTGTAAGTCGTTACATTAGTATTTCCACCATAACGCTTGATTAAATCTTGCGCCTCTTTAACATACGTCATTGTTGGTAAGTAGATACGTTTACCTCCGATTACGAACCACTGTTCGGTAGTATTAGATTTAGTGCGTTTGTAATAGATGAACATAATATCATCGTCTCCTTTGTATTGTCCTAGATTTGGTTTATCTGGTTTTGGTGCAGGTGCTGGAGCAGGCTTAGCATCAGCCTCGTAAGAGGCCGTATTACGCCGAAAACTCCGTCCATATTGTGGTGGATAGGAGCAGCTGGACTGCCTACTTCAAGGCTTGGGTTATTCCAGTTCTGGTCGACACTGACAAAGGTTCCGTCAGCTCTTCCATCCTCCGTTGCGATAGCTGTGTGACCATATTGAGCATAGTATCCTAAGCCCCATACAAGAACGTCACCAGCTTTGATTTGTGTAGAGCTTGTGGTACGGATTCTTTGGAAGCCAGCTGGTAAAGGCTGGTCAACTAAAGCAATCGCATTACCATACGGACGCCATCCAAAGAAGCGTTGCATAACGTCTACTGTCAAGTCCATACATTGCGTGCCATACCAACCGTCAGCGTCTACTCCTTTGCCGACAAGTCCGTTGACATAGCTTACTACATCGTTTACTTTAACCATGTATGAATCTCCTTTCTAATATTATTCCCACAACCCACCCAAAAGCTTTATAGCAAGTCTGCTAAAAGTGCTTCTAACTTAGCAAGTCTTTCTGCCATCTCTTCCTTAGAAGGTTCAGGAGGCTTTGCAGCTTCCTCTTCTAAGAATTTCTGAAAGTCATTGTTAGTGTCTCTATATACTTTCTCACCATCATAGTAGTAGTTGTGGAAGTCAAGCATTCCACCAAGCATTTCTAAAGACTCGGAAGGGTCAATGTAAACACATTTATATCCTTCCATAGGCTCTGTAGTATAGCCTGTTAAGAATCCTATCTTATCCTCAATCCAAACTCTCACAATAATCCCTCCTTTAAACTGAAAATACGCTAGTAAGAACCCATTTAGCTCCATTTCCAGTACCATTATTAGCAGTTCCTGATATAGAGATATTAGATACATATACGTATTTATAGACAATGTCATTAGTTCCTCCACCAGAACCTGCTCCTTGTAGGCGCATGTTAATACCTTTACCATTATTGAAAATAGCATGAGCTTTTGGAACTAAGTAGTAGGTATAATCCCAAGTGTAAGGCTGTCCGCCAGTAGTATCATAAGGCTGCCATAAGAACAGCCATCCTATAGCGCATTGGTCCATTGTCAATGAAGGAATAATTCTATCTGTGTTAGTGACCCATGAATTGCCGGGGTAAATCTTCTTACCAGTGTTAGCAAACTGCATGAGTAACTCAGCGGAAAGGAATCCAGAATGGCCTTGAGAGTCCTGAATAGATAGTCCGTCAGAAGCTAAAGCTGAGAAGGAGTTGATTGTGCCATCTTTATTCATTAGCTGTGAGTGTACGCCTCTAGCATGAAGTGAAGACCAACCATACTGACCTGTTTCATTAACAGTGTAATCAACCTTAACCTGCGCTCTTTCCATAACAGTTTGGCCTGTTAGTATATACCCTTCTGAGCCTATTTCAAATGGATTAGTAATTTTAGAACCGATTATGTCAATACCTTGGATGGTACCAGCTTTAATGTTGCTGGCATCGATATTAGTTACATTTATCTTAGAGGCGTCGATAACACCTGCTGTTAGTTTAGTTGCTGATAAGTCATTAATCATGGCGTCTGTGATAACAGCGTCCTCGATGTAAGTTTTACCTGTAATCTGAACCTTTGCACCGTCGATGATAATACCTTCGTTAGAAACGTTAATCTGGTTGATTACATCGTCTTTCTCAACTCGTAGGTTAATCTGGTCTTGCAGCTGTGTGATTTGACTCTTATCAGCTTTGTCACCAACTGTCAACTGGATTTCATCAACCGTTTGTGAGATTTGGCTATAGCTTGTTTCCAATCCATCTGTCTTAGTTACTAAGGAAGTGATTTCGCCATTGATATTTGTAATGCTTGCAATAGCGTCTTCTGGAGCTGGTTGCCAATCGCCTATCTTATCGCCTTCTACAAGGTATACCTCTGAAAAGTCAAAGTTATCTCCGTTCTTAACTTCTCCTGCGACTCCTTGATAGATTATAAGAGCATTTCTGACAACTCCTGTAGTAGTGAAGTTTGCGTAGGCTACTCCCTCTTCCTTACCTTCAGTTTGAACGGTTACTAAGTTAGACGCCCAAGTATTATTAGGAATATCACGTACTCCAACTGTAATACCTCTAGGAAGAGTTCCTGAAGTAAGCTTATATTTAAAGCTTAACTTATACTTGGTAGAAAGTTTAGTTTCAATAGCCAATGGAATAGGTTTACTCCGGTGGGGAGAGTTACGAGAGGTATCAGGTACGGTAATCTTTTGAGAGTTAAGGACTAGGTTACGGCTGCTTATCATAAGCTTATTGTATCTATCTAAAGCTTCTTGAGCAGCTGTCTTAGCGGTGTCTGCGTCTTCCACAGCTTTGTTAGCCTTGACGAGAGATTCCTCAGCGTCTTTCTGAGCAGCTTTAGCAGTGTCCTCTGCCTCGAAGGCTTTAGAAGTATCCATCGAAAGCTTCCATACTTTCTCAACGCCATCCCAAACTTTAATCTCATGGATTGTTTGTCCAGCTTCGTTAACACGTGTCGAGAACCATGTGTCGCCATCAATAGGGTTTGGCTTAGGAGTGTCTCCAATACTTATGGAGTTCTTGTTTCCTAAGTCTTCAATAATACCTGATTGGCCTTCCTCAAGCTTACTAATCTGTTCTCTGGTAGTTTCTATAATTACCGTGTTAGAATCCACTTGGTCTTTAAGGTCGTTCAAAGCGTCTCGGATACCTGCAATGTCAGAGGTGTCGTAAGTGTCAATTTCACGGAAGTTAGTAAAAGTTACTTCATCAAGGCTTGGGTCGTCTTCGTGATAAACGTATTCGATAACACGTGCTTCCAATCCAATTTCACGAGAGCCTACACGCTCTTTCATCCACACAGTGTCACCAAGTGATAGGGTTTCTCCTTCCCATCCTTGCACACGATTTAGTAAGATTACGTTAACAGTGTAAGTATAGACTGGAGCAATGTATTTCAGAAGCTCTTCCACACCTTGTCGATACACCTGCTCAGGGTTTGTTGACGAGGCTTTGAAAGGCATTGCTTTAAAGAAGAAGGGTTCATCATAGTCTGCATGTGCTTGATTATGGACTACCAAAGGGCTTTCCTTATCCTTGGTAATACCTTCGATAGGGTTAACTGGAACCATTCCTTTAAGCGTCCATACTTTACCTTCAACTCCTGTGTAGTAAGGTAGGATAGCTGTTTTGATTGTATCATATCGCACGTCACGAGTGATTCCTAAAACGTCTCTGTCATAGGTGAAGTAACGACCTGTCTGAAGGCCTCTGTTCTTATAGACTTTGACAATCCGTTTAGTCTGATTAAAAGCTGTTCTCTCAGCAGTGAACTTAAAGTCTACGTCATACGTTTTCTGAATGTTTCCAAACACTTCTCGCATGTTTGTGTAATCAGCTAGTATGAAAGGTTCTTCTACTTCTTGCCAAGTGTCTGCCGAATACTCAACACTCCATCCAGTACCTTGCACGGCTTTTGTTAAAGTGTCTCCTAAGTTGTGCCCATTGAAAGGATAGATTACAGTGTCATTCATTTCGCTAATTGAGAAGTCTTCACACTCCACTAGAATACGGGAGTCAACTTCTTGGAAAACCTCTTCCGTATGAATGATATTAAACTGTCTTAAATCTCCGTCCTTATCCTTTACTAATACTTTATTCAAGCCTTTTAGATACTGGCTTTCGTCACAGTCTAAAGGAACAGAGAAAGAGAACGTTGATACCAACGTCTCTATATTCTCCGTCAAAGTAGGCTCAAAGTATGGTACTCCTTCGCTAACGTTGTTGACAAAGTGTGCTACTGTTTGTCCGTTTGCGTTTAATACTGTAATCATACTTTTTCCTCCTTATTTAAATCGTTCGTTATATACTATGTCAATCTTGCCTTTGAAGTTGTTTACTCCAATGTAGTTATCACCTTTGGTAATTGGGAACCAGTCGGTCATAGGGTCTACTAGCGATGGAGTAAGCTTCTCCGTTAAGGTATGTTTGAGCTTTGCTTGAGTCAATTACAACTGTGTCACCTTCATGGAACATGATTGGAGTTCCTTCTAAAGGAGTTTCTCCATACTCCTCAAGGTTTTCCCACACAATTAGTCTACGTACTGATAAGTGGCCTAGCTTAGGTCGATGTGAATACTGTCCGAAGAAGATTCCAACCCTTGCAAACTTCTTACCCCAAGTTTCTGGAGGTAAGTCGAACCAACCTGTGTCTCTAGTATCTTTCAACATGTTTTGACCAAAGTTAAATGAAGCTTCAGGTGAAGGGCTGTATCTACGGTCTTTGTACTGGCCTACGATAAGTCTCCAGCGATTGTCTCTACGCTGTACTGAAACCTTGCCCCAGAAGTCTTTCCACTTAGCTCCGTTGTTAACCACTTTACGTTTATCCCAGTCACCAGCATAAGCTACGTAGCTATCTAAGTTACCTTCTTGAGGCCATGTACCAACTTTAGTGTAAGCGTATGGAGTATTGTTCTCGTCATAGAATATCAAGAAAATGGCATTGACAGAAGTCTTAACTGGTTTTCCTGTAGCTACTATGGAAGCTTCCATATAGAAGTCGTCAAGATTCTTTTGAAGGTTAGCTATGATACCAGCTCCATGCCAGCCTCTATGAGAAGTATCTCCGTAATTCCACTTGTCTTGATTTGCCATTCCATTAACTCTTTGAACAGTTCCTTGAAGCTTAGTTTGGTATCCTTCAATCTGTGGCAAATGAGTGTCATTCATAGCCGTCCATCCAGCTCCATCAGTAGAGGTAAACTTACTGTAGAATTTACGTGGACGAAGGTCTACTTTAACCTCGTCTTCATTGTCTTTAGGCCGTCTTCCGATTGACACGTTGGCTGAGGTGTCTGTACCGATTAGGTCAACATAACCTACAGGTTCTTCAAAGGTCAGTTGGTAGGTTGGGTAAGCGTCTGCCGTACCCATGTTCTCAAGCTCAATGAATGGAACCGAGCCTGTCGTGCTGTCTATGTCAAAGCTTTCTACAACCTCTTCACCAATGGCTGTATTCTCAAGCAGTACGAAAGTCAGTGTCAACGTACCTACGTGAAGCGTTTGGGAAAGGTCTGTTGAACCATCCAAAATCACTTTGTAGTAGCGGTCTTTGTTGTCAGAGAATTGGATTACCGTTTCTCCAACGTCTAGGAAGTCAGCAAGCTCTTCCATCAACTTAGGCATATCCTCTTCAGCAGGAGCCTTGATAAAGCAGTCCATTGAGATATACCGAGCGTCTTCTGTAGCTCCAAAGTTATAACGTCTAGTGCCTCCGTTAATAGGAGTTAGAGTGTTTACTTTAGGTGCAAGAACGCTTCTGTTAATGTTTCTTACAAACAAGAACCAAGGCTGCTTCTGATAGTTGTATCGGAATACTCTTGGAAGGCTGTCGTACTGTCTATCCATCGTGAAGTCAAAGCTTAATTCAGCTTCTACAGAGATTCCTGTCTCACGGTCGCTTCTTGGCATACGAGCGAATCCCACGTATATATAACCGTTAGGATGAATAAAGTGTCCCTTAGAATTGTTAATTTGAAGCTCAACTGTTTGGTTAATCTCAGCTTTAACATCGTAGTCTCTGTCAGGGTTTCTAGCCTCAGCACTGATAAAGATTGTCGGGTTACCATCTTCCCAAGGCTCTTCTGAATAAGTAGTAGCGACAATGTTAAACTGTTTAATTCGCTCATTAATTTTTCTTATTCTATCGTCAAAGGTATAGCAGTCTCCGAAAAACTCAGGGTAGTTGCTTTCAACAAATCCGTAGATATCATAGGCATGTGTTACTTGTACCATTGAGTTAATCATGTACTCTTCAGTACGACTTGCCTGCCGCTCCAGCGACTCAATTCGGTAGTCTGGTAAATTAGGGTTAAATCCCCATTCATCCATCTGTGATTGAGTTACGATAACAGACATGTTTGTAACTAGGTAATCAGCTTCAACGAAAGCTCGTTCGTTAAACTCTGCAACGTTTTCTGGAGTGTTTCCCATAAGAACATTAGAGTAGGTGATTGACCATTGGTTGTTACGGTTATTCCATCCAGCAATCCTAACCTTATCTTCAGGCTTTAAAAATCCTTTAAGACCTGTAAATGTAAATACCTCTGAGGTCTTATCTAAGGTAGCCTTCTTATCAACAAGCTCCCCATTAACTTCTAACTGAAGCGTTGTTAATTTAGGGTCGTACTTACCACTTAACGTATCAGTTCCCATATACATTGAGTTAGGAATGATTCGGTTAGAGCGTAGAGACGTTACAATCCTACCTTGTGGATTAATCCATTCTTGATAACTTGACGGATGGGTAACTGAAGTTAAACCCTCGCCTCTAAACTGCTTCATTGTCTGCTCTTCAATAGAGCCGTCAGGAGCCCATCTATAGAAAATCCAATCAGCTAAGTTATTACCTTGGCCATGGCCTCGTGCAATCATTGTTGAATCGAATTGATAAGCAATATCACGAAGTCTTTGCTGCTTTTCAGCTTCGGTAGTAAGTCCTTTGAAGATGTTTGGTAAAGCTTTCTGAACAGCTTCGGCAAAGTGTAGCTCAAACTCCATCTCAACCATTTCTTTACGGTAGAACGTTTCAGCTCTGGCAGTCTTTCCGTCAAGCTTTCCTGACAGTCCGTCATACCACTCTTGGCTAAACTCTGACCAGTCGTTAGCAGAAGATTGTACATAGGCTTCTGTAGTAGCTTTACCTCTTTCTGAAGTTATATGAACACGGTAGTGAGTAGCTCCGATAGGAACTTCTACTTCAGCAGCGTATCCACCATATACGCCAGCCTCGTGAGGGAACTTCTTATATACGTTCATGTAAGAATCTTCGTTAGCAGCGCTGTAGAATAGAATTTTACCATAGCCATGTCCAGGGTCTGTTGTCTCGGTTAGAGTAGTCTTTTTATAAAAATGGATTCTCTCAGAGCCTTTGAAAATAGGAATGAACTCAGGCATTGCCCAGTCTTGTTTGATTCCGTTTGTGTTATACTTACCATTAAATTCATTTAAACGACCTTTGGATACGGCTTTAGACCAGTCCCATTTGTTGTTAGAGAACATGTCGTCCCCAGACTCAATGTAAGCAGTCTTTCCGATAGTTGATACCATAGCCTGTGAGAACTCTAGTTGAACACTTTCTTGAGCCTGAATAAAACCAACTAACTTATCCTTGTCATATTGGAACATTGGATAGTCTGTAACAGGAACATTCTCTGCTCCCCAGAACATTCCAAAGGCTTCGTCCCATTCCCAGTCCTTAGATAGGAAACGAGTTGTGAATGAGATTCTTGTAAACTCTTTTGTAATAGGTTGTTCAAGGACTTTATAGTAATCCTCAAAGTTAGAAGTTCCTTTGAAGGCCACTGCTCCTGTTGGAATATCTTCACCAGTGCTTCTGACATCCACTGAGAAAGTTACCATATCGCCTTCTTTAATTCTTGGGTCAGGATTGATAAAGTCTTCCCAATAGAACATTAGCCTTGGTTAACTTCTTGAGTAGAGGCTACCATAGCTCCATTGTAAAGTGTCTTCTCGTTATAAACTGCTCCATTAAATAGTAATGAAGGCTTAGATAGAAACTGACTTCCTCTTAAAACATTTTCACGGTAGATTTGACTGGCGTGGCTAAAACCTCGTGAAGGGTTTGAGTTAGAGTTTCCTTTAACCTTTCCTCTAAAGTCTACTGGGAAAGTAATCTTAACCTCGTCCTCCAAGGCGTGAAACTCGTTTGGGTTAAACCGTTCATAACTAGCAGAACGGCCTAAGCCCCACTGTTTAGTAGGGGCTAGACCTTGTAATTTAAACGGAGTGTAATTAGGTTTATTAGAACATGTCATTTAAACGTCTCCTTTACTTTTTGCCGACAGCTCGGTTAGCCGATACGTTTGACACGTTGCTGCTCCTCTGTCATAGCTTTGTTAGTAGCTCTTGCAAATTCTCTATCGTTAATGTACAATGGAACGATAACTTCTTGAACGCCTCCGCCACCAACGGCCGCCTCCCATAGCTTGAAGCTCATTGGCCAGCAGCTGCTGCGAAAGGTCTCATGTAAGTAGCATTTTGGATAGGCATTGTAACTTCTCTTCCTCGCTCGTTATGGATTACGCCCTGATTGATACCGCCCTGTCCTAACTGTGTTCCGACGCCTACTGCGGTAGCCATTGGAGAGTATTGTGCATTGCCTCCACCAATTCCATAACCAACGCCTGAAGTAAGCCCTCCACGTGCCTTGAAGATTCCGCCAACCTTTCCTGCAATCCATTTATCCGCTTGTTTAAGCTTGCTCTCAAAGCCATCAATACCACCTTGAATCTTACCAGCAGTTTCTCCAAAGGCTTGGAACACCTCGTTAATTCTAGCAGCTAATTGGCCGAGCTCTTCCATTGCGCTAGAAGTATCTGCGTCAGCGTTGATTTGGATATGCGTTCCGTCAACTTCTTCAGACTTGTCGGCAATCTTTTGGATTTCTCCTACTGTCTGCTCTTTCTGAAGTCTTAGCATGGTCTACTGTTCCAACCATTTGTTGGCGTGCTTTTTCGATAAGCTCGTCCCTAGTTGTTCCAGCAGCAGCTATAGATTCATCTGACATATGGTTAATTGAACTAACAGTTTCAACATACTGTTTAGAGGCTGCTGCTACAGTTTCAGAATATTGTTGATTAGCGGCTGCGATAGAGTCATTGGCCATTTGTTGAGTAATTGTTCCAGTGCTACTAGCCTGTGCTCTCAGTGTTTCAACAATACTACTCGACTCAGTTGTAGCGATGTTTTGCAGGATTTCAGAGTTCTGTTGTTGTAAGGCATTTATAGCGTCACCAGTCTCTTGGCGTTGTGCATAATCCTGCTGCCCCATGCTTTGGTACAACTCTAAAATCTTGTTGTTATTAGATTGGATGGTATCTGAAAGCTGTTTGCCGTGAGTTAGTTCACCCTGCATCATAATAGATTTCTGTTCATCTGTTAAAGTCTTCTCATTAGTGAAGAATGTCTGCAAGGCGTCTAAACGGCTTTGGTTAGCTGTTCCGAAAACTGCTACTTGCTCATTTAAAGCTCCTTGCAAGGCAGGTAGATTCTCTTGGATAGTCTGGGTCATAATACCTGAAATATCAGCTTCTCCACCAGGCTTACCTTTAGCTGCTGCTGAAGCAAGTTTCAACTCCATTTGACCTACAGAATCTTTAAGGATTGTTGAAGCCTGTCCCCACTTGCCTTCCCAGTCGTCTGGTAGGAAGCTGAACTCTTGAATGCTTTTGTTAAGCTGATACATAACCTCGTTAGTTTCATAAGCTCTTTTAGAGATTCCGATTCCCCATACTTGAGACTGTGCTAAAGACTCTTGGAAAGGAATGTTTGTAAGGTTAGTACCTGCGTCTCGAACAGCTTCTACAAACTTGTTGGCATCCTTTGTACCTGAGATCAATCCATTAGATGTTTCCAGCAAGTCACTTGTACGCTTGAAGCCTTTACCAAAGTTAGATAGGCCTTCGTCAACTCCATCGAGAGCCTTGTTGAATCCTTTAACAGCGTCTAGTGCAAACATGTCGGTAAACGCTCTACCAATTTTTAATTTAATGGCGTCCACAGAGTCTCCAAGTTGGTCTAACTGTCCAGCCATTGTCTGACGCATTTCGGCAGCTTGTTTAGCAGCTGTACCAGTAGAGTCTACCAAAGCTTTTGATAAGTCTTGTACTTGCTCCTTAGTGGATTTAAGTACAAACGACATACCAGCAGCCCCGGGCTTTCCGAACAGAATTGTTGAAAGCTCTTGGATTTGAATATCATCCATGCCTTTAACAGCGTCTTGTAAGTCGTAGATAACATCCATCGTAGGACGTGCATTACCTTCTGCATCTTTAAACTGTACCCCTAAGCTTTCCATAGCAGCTGCCGCACCATCTGTTGGATTTATAAGGTTTGTGAAGGCTGTACGTAAAGATGTACCTGCTTTAGAACCTTTAATACCATTGTCTGCCATGATACCTGCCATAGCTGAAAGGTCTTCCAGAGAAGCTCCTGCTAGGGAAGCTGATGAACCAGCATATTGTAGAACGTATCCCATATCCTGCATGTCAGCTGGCTGTTTCGTTAGCGGTCTTAGCTAAAACGTCGGCAACGCGTTCTGCCTTAGAGGCTTCCATATTCCATACATTAAGTGCTGTTGCTACGATTCCGGCAGTCTCTTGCACGCCCGAACCAGAAGCTTCGGCAGCGTATACGATACCTTTCATAGCCTCTGAAGTTTCCTTAGCTGTAAAACCTAGCTTAGCAAAGTCCACCATGGCTTCGGCAACCTCTTGAGCACCTTTGGAAGTCTTACCACCGATTTCGATAGCCGTGTCACCAAGCATGTCCATGTCGGCTTGTGTACCGCCTGCGATAATCTGTACTTGTTTAAGTGTTCCTTCAAAGTCAGCATAGTCCTTGATGGAATCTATAGCAAAGCGTCCAGCAGCTTTAGTAGCTTCAGCGGCTCCCATAACAGCAGCTGGCGATAGGCGTAGCGGCAGCTGTCAGAGTACCGAACCCAACGCTTGTTGATAGGAAGCTTTTACCAAGCCCTAACATAGAACTGTTGGCTAAGCTTGCTCCACCAGTTAGCTTATTGAAGAACCTTCCGAAGAGCCCTGTGGTCTGCTCAGCGCTTTTACCTAAGCGTGACTGAGTGCCTTCCATATCTTTCATCTTACTTGTATAGTCAGAGTTGTCTACCCTAACCTTAATTCGCATTTCCTTATCTGCCATTTAAATTTCCTCCTAATCAAAGTAGTCGAACAGGTTAGATAGCTCTTCCTCTTTAAAGGCTGCTCTATCAAGTTCATCCATCGTTTCCATCATGTCTCTAGTAGTCTTAGGCTTGTTGGTTTCATTAACTAGTTCAAAGCCTTGGTACTTCTCTAATTTAACAGGCTTCTTAGACTGCACTAGAGAAAGGAATAGTGAAGCTTCTCGTGACTGTCTTTGGTAAGCTCCTCGTAACATCCCATTAAACTCATATGGTGTACTTGTCCAAAAGTCGCTGGAAGGTATTCCTAAGTCTGTACACAATACCATAAAGTATCTTACGTCTAGCTTCGGAAGCTCGTCCTTGTCTTCCGCCTCCTCTGGGTAATGAGCTTGTGTTGTTTTTGAATAGTTGTTTAACAAGGATACTTGAAGCATACGAGCTGTTAACCTTATCGAAGTATTCCTCTAAGGTGAACTCATAGCTGTCCAAAGAGTCCTGGAGAAGCTCTGCCACATCGAGTACTGACACACCTTCGTAATCAGCCTCGTTCTGAAGCATAGCCCAGAAGATGTATAACGACTGGTTGAAAGGTGTTTGCTCAGCAATGAAAGAAGCGTAGTCTTGGTCAAAAGCTAACTCCAGAAAGTGGATTGATTTATATGTTAAGCGCAGGTTAAGGTCTTTGCCTTGGAATCTTATAATCATGTTGTAATCTCCTTTAATATTGGTTATGTAAAAAGAGGCTCAGGGAATCTATCCCAAAGCCCCTTTGTGGTTGTCCTATTTCCAAGCTAGTGTAACAGAGTCTTCGCTAGTGTCACTTGCCGAAAGCTCGGTCGGGGCTTCTACTCCCTGCGGGCTTTACTTCGATGTCTACTAGTGCTGAGATAGCTGTGTTGACATTTGAACGAACGTTGAATGAAGCTGTTCCTTCTTTAACGCCAGTGATTAATCCTGCTTCGTCAATCGTAGCTAACGCTGGTGTCAATGCTGTGTAAGTCACAGATTTGTCAGATACGTTTTCAGGAGTGAATTTAACAACTGCTTGAAGAGTTTCTCCAACTTTAACTTCCTTAGTAACCATGTTAAACTCAATTTTCTTTGGTAGGATAGTAGGAGCTACTTGTTGCTCTTCTAAAGCGCCTTTACCTTGGAATGTTAATGAGTAAGTCACAGCGTCTTCGTAACCGAACTCGTAAGGGAAGTCAGTTAAGATTGCTTGTCCTACGTAAGTTAATCCGCTAGGGAATTTAACACGAACACGTACACAGTCTCCGTTAACCCAAGCTGCGTTCAACGCTTGGAAACCTTCGTTATCCTCTACGAATAATCCGTCACAGTCGATTGACCAAGACTTGTTACCAGCTTCGGCGTCGTCCCATCCGAAGCCTTCTTTGTTAGATACGTCTAAC